>JBFYKS010000227.1:0-3289 GCA_041305785.1 Methanoregula sp.
CGTCCCCATGAGGGTATTTCTTTTGATTAAGTAGATCCGGGACTCGAGCAGCGCAGACGTTGTCTCGTACTCCTCGTTTGGATCCCGGGTGCCGGCACCCGTGTTGCGGGAAGCCTCAGCCAGCAGTTCCTCGAGCGCTGCTTCCCGGTGGTCCAGCAGCCGGTTGGCCATGGCCCGGCTCGTGATGCCGTGGATCGCCCGGATGATGAAGTACTGGCTTACAATCAGGATGAGAATGAGACCGAAACGGTGGGTGATCTCCGTCAAACCCGACTGGGTGACAAAGGCATCCAACGTCATCCCGGGCAGGAGAATGATCGTGGTTAAGAAGACCAGGACAATCAGCAGGAATCCCACAAGGAACAGGATCGAGATGAGCCAGGTGGGAAGGTCCTGCGCAAGCCGGTTCCGGACCTTGTCAAGATCCTGGCTGAAGCGGGAGGTGAACGGTTCGGTCCTCCAGACAAGATAATAAAACGCGATGAAGAAGAGCGACTGACCAATGATGATTGCGGTTGTGTGAAGCGGGAGCCCCTCGAAGTAATCGATGAGGACCATCAGGATATCGACTGCGAACAACAGCCCGATTCCCAGCGAGAGCCCCCGGCTGTTGATCAGGAACGAGTTGATGAAGATCCGGGTAAACCGGGTCGTGCTGGTCCGCACCCCGTTCTCCTTTAACCAGCCCTGGAACTTTGCGATCTCCGGCATGGAGACCTGCCCGCCCCCGGCGCCTGTCGGGATCAGGAGCGTGATAAAATACCCCATGTTCAGGTAAAAACTTGCGGCAATGAAGAGCGTGAAGTAATCGGGCCGGAAGAGGAGGTAGATGCCGTTGATGAGGATGCAGCAGCTAAGGATGATGACTTCCCACTGCCGCCGTGCTCCCGGTGCAAGAAGATCGCCTCTTCTGGTACGGACCGTGTCGAGTTCCCGGGCGATCAGGTCACGGGCAGGGATATCAGGTGCGGTGCCGGAAAGGGGGATATCAGGGGAGTTTTGCTGGGTCATGCAGATCACCGGGACATTTACCTGGGGTGTGATTTCGCGAGAGGCCGGGGGCGCTTCACGCGGGGTATACAATCATCGGCATCAGGTTGTTTATAGATTGCCACGCAGGGGTGTATCATAACCCGTCAGAGAGACTCAGGTGATTTTTGATTGCGGTGCGGGAATCCTGACAGCAGAGATTTTGTAGTTGAATCGCCAATTATATCACAGGAAAATTAAAAAGCACGGGTGTTCCGGAGAGAGTAATGTTGCTTGCTACGAAAACTTCATGCCTGTTACGGGGAATCCTGGGGATAATCTTCGGCTTTTTGGCACTGGTGATTCCCGAACAGATTATCATCACCTTCTCCGGTCTTTTTCTGGTACTCATCGGGCTTGCGATGGCGCTCTTCCTCTTCCTTGCCATAACTTCAAGGAGCGACGAGTCGATGCTCTGGTTCGGGCTCTCGGCAGTCCTTCTTGTCATTGCGATCGTCTCCACCTTCCTCTTCAACATCGCCGGATTCCTCTTGATCCTCCTCATTACAGCGGTCGCAACCTACAACGGGTTTTACGATATCACCCTTGCCATGGCTCACCCCAAGACCAAGTTCATCATCATCCCCGCCATGGTACTTACCGGAGTAGCCCTGCTCTGCATCTTCTACCTCTACATCCCCAACTTCCACGACCACCTTTATATCTCGATCGTGGGGACCCTCGCGTTCACGTTCGGTCTCTTCTCGATCGGCATGGGGTATTTCAAATTTGAGGAGACTGATGATGCGGTGCCGGTCCAGAAAGCCACCCGCACGTTCCGGTGGCCGGATGCAAAGAAGAAATAATCACCCGACATCACCATCCCCAATTTTTGAGGAAAGATTCCCATGATCTATGACGTGATCGTTGTCGGTGCGGGACCTGCCGGCAGCGCGGCAGCGGCTGAATGTGCCCGTCTTGGCCTCTCCACTCTCTGTATCGAAGAGCACGGGACGATCGGGTACCCGGTCCAGTGCGCCGGGCTCCTCTCAACCGCAGCATTTGCGGAGTGCAGGGTTACGGAACGCTGCGTGCTGAACCGCGTCTCGGGTGCCCGGATCATATCGGGCAAGGGCAGTGTCCTCTCCATCGATGCAGGCACCACAAAGGCAGTGGTGGTTGACCGGGGCATCCTGGACCGGGATATGGCAGAGGCAGCGGCCAACGCAGGCGCGGAGTTCCGCATGAAAACCGCGGTCTGTGAACGCGGGGAAACCTGTGTACGGACACGGGGGGCATACGGCCACGAGGAGTTCCGGTTCCGGGTTATGATCGCAGCCGACGGTCCCCGCAGCACGATCGCCCGCCTGACCGGAATGGAGCGCGCCAGGACCTGTCTTGCCGGTATCCAGGCAGATCTGATCTCCGACTGTGATCCCCGTAAGGTGGAGATTTACCCGGATGCATCTCCGGAGTTCTTCGGCTGGTCGATCCCTGCCGGCCCTAACCGAATACGGGTTGGCCTCTGCGGTGCAACCGATATTCCAAACCGGTTCAGGGCGTTTGTAAAAAAGTTCGGCTCCCGCTCTGTTCATCTGGTCACCGGAACGCTGCCGCTGGGCATCATGCCAGAAACCTACGGGTACCGGACCCTCTTTGTCGGGGATGCGGCAGGTTTTGCCAAGCCAACTTCAGGTGGAGGTATTTATACCGGTGTCCGCTCGGCACGGCATGCGGCTGCGGTTGCAGCAGAAGCGTGCAGCAGCGATACCTTCACCAATCCGGCCCTTGCCGGGTACGAACAGCGCTGGAGGGCGGATTTCGGCCACGAGCTGGAGGCAGGATACCGGTTGTTTGCTCTCCGCCAGAAACTGTCCGGGGAAGATATTGATACCCTCCTCCGTGCTCTGAATGATCCGGAGATCGTTTCTACCATCCAAGAGCATGGAGATATGGACCGGCCGGGGAGACTGGTAAAGAAACTTCTCTTCAAACCCGCTGTGCTCCGGCTCATAAAACCCTTACTCAGCACCGGGCTCCGCTCCCTTTGGTGATGCTTCCTAAAAACGATCAGGAATTATGCTGTGCAGGAATGAGAATGTGGCAGCGCTCGCCCTGCGGGTGACGCGGGTAGCGGTATTTTCCCTGCGGGATATGGAGCTCGAACCGTGCACCCTTCTGGTACTCCCCGGTCTCGCAGACGGTAATGCCGGTGATGGAGAGGATCTCCTGCACGAGGAACAATCCAAGGCCGGTATTACGGCCAAATCCCTTCCCGAAGATACTGGCTTTATCGAAAGGCGGGACCCCGATACCATTG
>JBFYKS010000228.1:0-9228 GCA_041305785.1 Methanoregula sp.
AAAAGCCCCGCTGAAAAAGAAACATACGCCCCACACCCGCCCGCACGAAGAGGAGCTGGGTCCTCACACCAACAAACCCGGTCCCATAAAGTCGGCACCCAAACTCACCCGGGCCGGTAAGAATCAGCCTTAACGAACGTTCACCCCTATCACCTTTTTTGTTCTTCGCCTCGAACCCCTCCCGGCTTCCCGCGAATCAAAACGTACTGCACCGTCAGGCTCTGGCGCACCACAATTTTGGTGCGTTTTTTGTTTTTCATCAGCCCGGGCCGGGTCGATGCCCGTTTTTTTCCTGCGTCTTGGTGTCCTTTGTTGTCTGCTGGGCATATCCGATGTACGGATTTGTACTCCGGTAACTGCTGTTTTGCAAGCAACAACACTCGGCGATCCCGCACGCCCCAACCCTCCCGGGTAATCCTTTTGGATTACCATCCAGGGATTTTTCAGGAGGAAATCTGCCCGCGTTATTCCTGTTTTCATGTTCTGTCAGATTATCATCCATATTCTGACAATCCGGCAAATTGATCATCCTTTTATACCCCTTCCCTTCCACTGGAACGCGCCTTAAATAAGCCTCAATTTCCGTACCTGCACCACTCTACGGTTTAAAAATAAACCAAGCGGTACCTGTTTTACCCGGATTTCTGCACAGGAAGTTGAGGTATGTTCACTTGATTCTGGCAGGTAATTTTGCATTTCTGTAAATTGGGCCGGCATTCGCGTGATGAAATCTTTGGGGGTAACGCGGCATATCCTATTGGCAGGCGGGAAAGCAGGCCCGCCTGTCACGCACGCGTTTTCAGGTGCCGGCACTCTTTGTTCCAAGAAAAATTTTTATACCGAGCGCGATATGTAACAGGTAATGCATAACGAGCCGCAACACGATACCATCAGGGCCCGGCTGGCCTCTTCATCTCCTGGTAAGCGGCTGCTTTTTTTCGTACACTAACGTCCTGCCGTTCCTCAAGATGCGGGGCTGGACAGAATCGATTCCTGAATAACATCCTGGAGGTGAATTATGAGTTCAATTGCTGAAATGTCGGGAGAAAACCGGGCCGGGTCCCTGCCCCGTCCGTCCGGGATCTCCTGGTTGATCGATAAGACCATGAATGACCATCGCGCGCAGGAGCGTATCCTGGCGGTGATAGCCCTCGGGGAGAGTGGCGATCCCCGGGCCGTCCGCCCGCTCATCGACTGCTGCCGGGATAAAAATGCCGAACTGCGCTGGCATGCCATTGTTGCGATCGGGATGATCCGGAGCGGCCGGGGCGTGGAGGCACTTATTGAACGGCTCCGTGACTCGCATGAACGCGGGGAGAATCGCGAGCGTGCCGCCATGGCGCTGGCAGCGATCGGGAACCTGAGTGCCATCGCGGGTCTCAAAGAGGCACTTGCAGGTGTGGCCGAAGACAAGGCGATCCGGTCAGCGATCACCGGGGCGCTCGGCCGCGCAGCGGCACAATTGAGTAGTTAAACCTGGTAGCCGCCTGTCCGGGCCCATCATGTACCGTCGCTCCTTAAGGCAGGCGGAGCCGGTGTTCTTCGAGCGAGTCCTCGAAGAACACCTTCACCGTGATCTCTGCGCCTTTCCGGAACGCCCTGAGCCGGTCGTCATAGATCTTCTGGACGTGACGGAGTTTGTTTTTGGAAAAATAGTCCTGGATATATTCCAGAAACCGGATCTCCTGCATGAGGAAGGCGTTCTCGTACTCCTTCACCTCGCGGGCGATTGTCATGCTCTCCTCGTCCGGTATCTCCGCGTCGTACTCCCCGTGATGCTCAAGACCCGAGAACTGACGCCAGTCGATGACGCCCTCCTGGTCCGGTTCGCGGTGGAGCATGTACGGGTAAATCCGGCAGATGGCAAACCGCCGGTCGTAGATCCGGCACCGGCCATCCTGTAAGAACCAGCAGGATCCCGCCTCATCGTCCTGTACCCGCAGCGCGTAGCCGGATACGTAGAAGACGCCGTTCTGGTCGCAGAACTCCGGCCCCGGTGCCGGTTCAAGGGCTTCGGGTTCGATCTCCTTAACGGTGCGGACATCCCGGTCAAGGAGGAAGACGTGGCCGTTGAAGGAGCGGGTACAGCATTTCGCGCAGGAGGTGCACCGGAACCCGATATCCCTGATGATCCCCGCGAGGCGTTCCAGCGGGTACTCAAAAAGGCTGTTTCGCTCCTGCGTGAGCGCCGTGATCCGGAGAGGGATGGGAGTTAGGGAAATTGTGGCACCTCGTTTTTAGTACTGGTGCGGCAGGAGGTTAAGGGTCTTGTGCCGGGCACCCTTCTTCTGACAAGGTCCGTGACAGCCGGTACGACCAGATTGTCACGTAGATGACTGCAACCGCGATGATCCCAAGCGCGAGGGGCATCCCCCACGTTCCCGCGACCGCGCTTGCGAGCACTACCAGCATGCCCGCGAGGACAAAGACCGGCCCTCCGTGCTTGTGCGTCTCGTTCCAGACCCTCTCGCTCCGGATGGTCCACGGCAGCCGGATCCCGGCGGTCGTGTTCCGCCGGAGCCAGGGCATCAGGCCGCCAACAACGATGAAGAAGAACCCAAGCAGCACCGGAAAGATTGTGGCCATCGGCAGGTCCATGCCTCCTGACGAGAGGAGGGTGGTGATCTCGATGCCAAGCAGCAGGCTCACCGTTGCGAAGGTGACGATGGCGTAAATGTCGCGGGAATCGTCAAACGTCACCCGCATCCGGTCAAAGCGGGGAAGGATGATGAGCAGGAAGAGCGTCAGCGTCATGATGGCAGGGAGCGCAAACGCCCCCGCGAGCCGGCCGGTAAACCCGTCCGCTTCCCCGTAGATGTTCCAGTGGACGGGAATGGTCTCGGGCAGGTACGGGAGCGCAGCAAGTGCAACCAGCCACGCGAGCACCACGACCGCGTACGTGAGCCGCAAAAAGGTGACAGCCCGGCGGGCAACCGGTCCGGCATCCTCCCCCCGGACCTGCGGTACTGCTTGGCGATCGTCCTCTTCTTGTTTCTGTCGGGCGGCAGCCATCGGGCACCAGCCGGCATATTTTCTGAAGATTTCGGATAAACTCCCGGTCATTCTCTCACCATGGTCTGTATTCCTGCACAGGCTTTTTGGAGGGCGCGGCAGAGTGCCTCCGGTTCATCGGTTCCAATCCGGAATTTTTTGCCCGACAACAGGAGGATCTCCACTGCCCTGCTCCCTGCTACATTATAGAGCGGCCCGTGCGGAGTCCAGCGGATCCCCCAGCCGTAAATCCATTGGTTGGTCACGGGCGTTGCCGAGATGATATCGGAGAGCAGCCACTCCTTCCGGATAAACCCGACCGGCCCGAAACGGATCTTCAGTTGGGTATCCGTGACCGAGACGGTCAGCCGGGACATGATCGCAAGAACCACGATCAGGATCAGAAGAACCAGCACGGAAACCAGCACCGGCCCGAAGATGAGCATGGACAAAACGATGAGGATGACCGCCGTGCCTACTGAAGCGAGAATGACACTCCCCCGCTGCGTATGCTCGTAGTGGCCGTCACGCGGTCTGCCGGTACCGCCGGCTTCTCCCGGCGCCCGGGGATTCCCCGTAAGAAAGACCGTGCCCGAATCCCCGGTCTGCTTTGCCCGCATAGCGTTCCCGTTCGGGCACCAGCCGAGATACGCGCTGATCTTCTCAACCAAACTCATGATCTTTCGCTCCTTCGCTGCTGCACAACCCGGTGCAGGAGCATCCCTTCGATGCCCAGCCCGAGAAAGATGAGGGCATAAAACCACCCTGCATTGCCGCTGTACGTAACGATCATCAGGGCCATTGTCATGGCGATGGCAAGAAAGAGCGCCCCCGCAAGGTATGGCGTTACCCCATCGGTATAGGGGCCCGGAGATCTCAGTTCTGCAACCCTATCAGCACCCGGTCCGGCCGCCCCTATTGTCCTTATCGTGCCGTGTGCCATCGGGCACCAGCCGAGATACGCGTGAACCCTCCGGGTAATTCCGGTCATTGTCCCACCAGCCCCCTGACTTTCCCGAACAGTTCCTCGGCCATTGCCGTCGGGTCGGCGGTCTTTTCGATCTTCACGCCCAGTTCCGTTGCATAGTCCCACAAGAGTTCGATACATTCCGTGTACCGCGGGCAGCTGCCGCAGTCCCCTTCGTGCTCGTACCAGACCTGCATACCATGCTTCTCCGAGACAAAGATGATGGCCGCGGTGTTGAACGGCACCGATCGACCAAGGAGGATCCCGCGTTCGGCATTGACTGTATCGATTGCGATCTGGTTGGCACAGGCCATCTCCCGCAGGGTGGACTCGACCTTCTCATCCATGGCAAGGAGTGCGTGGGACACCGCCTGCCGGGAGATGCCCAGTTGCTGGGCTATCGCGATATTGGAGATGCCGCTCCTCCGCATGGTCCAGAAACCGAACCCTTTCTCGTTCATGGGCAGAAGCATATGTCAACATTTGTATGTTGACAGTATAAACGTTCCGGCAGATGTCCCCCCGTACCTCTCGCACGGTTCCCCGGCCACGGTGGTTTGTGCTGCCGCGCAAAAATCACGGCGCCCGGAATCCCGCGGTTTACCGGTGCGGGAAGGAACCGCTCTGGGTTCTGATAAAGGCAATGAGAGAAAACCCGGGGTAATGACGCGGACTTTGCTGCCGTCTGCGCAGGTATTGGAAAAACTCCGGTTTCAGGACTCAGGATGATCGTTTTTCCGGTTCCTCGGCGAGGGGGGCAGATCCCACATCCTGACCGGTGCCGGGTTGGGGAAAGACGGGTAGATCGTTTCCCCAAATCCCCCCGCTGCCGCTTTCTCCGGCACCTTCAGTACAGGATTCAGGTACGGGAGATTTGCTGCGGCAAGGTATGTGTACAGAAGGCGGATCTCATCTTCCCGTCTCTTCAACTCCTCTTCGAGCCGTTTTTGCCCGGTTATGTCAAAGAGCGAGACGATGCACTGTGTTGTGCCCGGAATACGCTCAGCAGAGATGTGAACCAAGAGGCTCTTGCCATTCCGCGTGAAGATCTCTGCCTCATACCTGTTAGTTCCCGCCTCCTCCTGCGGCCCCGCATTCCGGTGATGGAAACCGATCTGCGGAATGGTTTCCTGTGGTATAAAATCGGCAAGGTTTTTTCTCTTCTCCACTTCGCCTCTCTCCCACCGGGTCATCTGCAAAAAGGTATCATTGCATTGGCTGATGGTCAGGTCCTCTTCATGAATAACCATTGCCGTCATCGAGTTCTCAAATACGACCCGGTACCGGGCCTCACTCTCCTTTAAGGACTTTTCCGCAGTCTGCCTGCGAATAGCCTCCAGGATCTTGTGTTCGAGTTCAGCGAACAGGACTTTTGGCGACCCGTGTTTCTGGAGATAGTATGTTGCCCCGTTGTTGAGGGCCTCAATGACGATCTCCTCGCGGCTCTTTCCGGTGAAGAGGATGAAGGGGGTAGGATCCGCCCGAAGCCGGAGATGCACGAGGAGATCAATCCCGTTCATGCCCGGCATCTGGTAATCGCTGATGATAACCTCAAACGATCGGGTTTTGAGGAGTTCGATGGCCATTTTTGCGGACTCTGCGCAGGTTATTGCAACAGAGCCCCGCTGGTCGAAATAGCGTTTGCAGACATCAAGGAGGGCGCAGTCGTCATCGACATACAGGACCGGATGGACCGGTGGATCTGCGGTACCTGCCGGAGATTGTATTGTCCTGTTTTTTCCCTCCAAAGAACCGGTCTGTTGCATCATGAACCTCCGGCCGGCAGATCCATTGCACCAAACCAATTGAGAAAGCAGGGTTTCTGGCAGCCTGAAGCATGAGCCCCGGTATTGCTGGCGGCCTTTCCTGCTCCGTTGACGTGAGCCTCCGTCCTGCGATTGATCATCATCATCCCGTGTGTTACCCTTGTTTACTATCCCAACCAGGGGCAATATTTATTCTGACAATGAAGATTCATCAGAGCGATGAATATAAAGAACGGGGGCAGTTCCCTCTTAATCATACTTGGACAAACCCTGCGGTCCTTTCCGAAGTTCACACCGGATACCCGCCCGAACAGGCAAGACCCGAGAGGAACAGGACTGCCCCAATCAGGATGAACTGACCGTCGGCAACGATGTCGCACACGGCATGGCAGGCCCCCGTCATCGAAAAGGAGATTACGTACCCGATCCCATAGCAGGTCCCAAACAAAAGGATTCCGCTCTGCCAGAGCGGGACCGCCGGGATGCTGATGACCAGGATAAGTGCCCCAAGAACTAGTCCTGTTGCAACTAGCATACGGGTGGTTGAAGCAACGCCCAAAATGACCGGCACGGTCCTTATCCCCGCGGCGGCATCCCCCCCGACATCCCGCATATCAAAGAGCACCGTGTTGATGAATACCAGCCCGGAGAAGAAGAGCAAGGTCGCGATGACCATCTCTGAAAATACCACATCGGCAAGCACCGGTGGCAGCAGCGCGTGAGGCACGGCCCATGCCGAGGAGATCGTGAGGTTCTTTCCCAGCGGAACATCCTTGAGCCTTCGGTACCGTGACGGCCCGGGCAGTACCGGGAAACTGTAGAGCAGCCCGGCAAGTAACGGGAATGCGGTGATGACTACGGCCGTCCAGCCATACCACCATGCCAGAAAAAGAGCCGCTCCGTACGCAGCAACCGAGAGGATGAGCAGGGGCTGCTCGTATCTTTTGGTAAACCTGTACCGGGTAGCATGGTTGATCTGGTCTTCCGCATCATCGGATTTCCGGTTGAGGTTGTAGATCGCAAACGTGATGCAGAACCCGATGGCATACAGGGCCGGGCTTACCGGGACTGCCTGGAGAACACCGGCAATATACATCATCGCGCAGGACGCAAGCGACAGGTACACCGAGCTGTATACCAGCGCGTCTGCCAGCGAGTGGACGGTGCAGAGCAGTCGGCTGGGAAAATATCCATGTCCATACATGGATGATCTTCATGAAACCACAGAAAATTCATTCCGACGGCTAAGATTCATCCAATGGGTGAATATAAACCCCCGTGGGAGCCGCTCGGCATGCCAAGGGTTCTCTACGAAAAACCAGTATACCGGGGAAATGACCGGCATCCCCGCTACGTTCAGTACTGTAACTGCTCTGCGTCCTCAAGATAGAAATTAAACAACCGCTGCCCCCAGGAAACGGCAGCCGGATTCTCGCTGAACAGGTCCGTTGTCGTATCGAAGGTGATGCCGTCGTTCCGGTACAGCCCGAGCGAGAGGCCCTTGTCCGTGACGGTGAGCCCCACGGGAATTTTCTGTTCCGTAACCCGGATTTTGAGATTGTATCCCGTATCGAGGACCGGCCGAATCGTCTCGATATACCCTTTCTGGAACAACTGGACTGCAAGCTCTTTTCCCACGACAAGGTCGACCGGCACACCTTCAAGAACCCGCTTGGCGATAGCTTCGGTGTGTGCAGGGCTGGAGATGGGGGTGAGGATGCAGATTCGGGAGCCTTCGGTTACCATCCTGATAAAACTGAAGAACACGTTGAAGATCTCGACATTCGTATCGCTGATGATCCGGGAATCATAGAGATCACCGATATCGGATAGAAAAGGTGCCGGGATCCCTTCCAGGTAGTGATCGGAAAAGAAGTGCTGGTGGCGTTTGATCGAGCCGGTTGTCCGCACATGGTCGTAGATCTTACCCGCAAGGATCTTTCCAAGGGGGGACAACCGGTATTCGTAATCGATCATGGTGATATAATCAGCGGACTCCAGGATCCGGATCTTGGGGATGATGGCCTGCGATGTGCTGCCAGTGATCTCCCGGAGCTGGGCAAGGGTTTTGTCCCCTTCAAAAAGCGAGAGCAGGATCTGGATGAGCAGGCGGGACCGGTAAACCGACTGGATCTCCTCCATCATGGAATCGTAGATATCGAGGATCTTCATGCGCTGTATGTACCTGATACTCCAGTGACCTATATAGCATTATGCCGGCGTAAATTGCCCCGTCAATATAAAAACCTGCCATGGCCGGGAATGCAGGATTTTTTGTTCCCGGGTGGTGTTTCCGGTGTGGAAACGAGCGGGCAACCAGCCTCTATATCCTGTGCAGTGGTGTTGTGGTTCATCTGCCGGCACGCCTCCCGCACCTTCGCCCCGCACACCAAACCCCGTTATAGTGCCCGTGTCCATTTTTTGGTATGTCACTGGTCGATCTCATCATCCCGGTCCTCATCGCCCTTGCGATCGGTTTTGCACTGGGATTTATGTACGTACAAGCCCAGATCTCCGCGATTGAGGCCCGGTACCGTGCCGAGCTGGAGACGTGGAAGCTGGAAGCAACGAGCGGGATCCGGAAGGACTCCGTGAACCGTTCCCGTTCGACCCTGAAGGGCAGGATCGCCGAGCAGATGGCCCCGCTCCTGCCCGAGTTCGCGTTCAACCCGGCCGATGCCCGCTTCATCGGGTCGCCCGTGGACTACGTCATCTTCGATGGCCTGACTGATGTTGCGGACGATAAAAAAAAGGAGATCCGGATCATCTTCATGGACGTCAAACAGGGCACTGGTAATCTCAGCCGGACCCAGCGGGTTATCCGGGATGCCGTTCTCGCAAAGCAGGTAGGCTGGGAGACGCTGCGGGTTGCCGGTGAATAGAGTCAGGTCCAAACGCACCCGGATCCCCCGGCCCGGGCAATAAAAAAATTCCTGCAGGTGCTGCCCTCCACACGAGATCTTATTACCTCCACCTCCCTATCCTTGCACAAGAGGCAGGTGCACAGGTACGCATGGAAACCATTGTCAAGGTCATCAGTTTTTTCATCGCGCTTTTTGTGATCGCAAACGGGGTCTGGGTGGCATTCATGCCCCCCTTCGGTGACGAACCGGTAGGATTTGCCATCATCGCGGTTGGCATCTTCATCCCCATCATCACCCTGTACGTGGGGCGGTTGGGCGACAGCCGGTACGACTAACACCCGTGGCAAAACAAAATTTTTCCCCGGTACCGGAAATGCTCATAACTGGATCGGGGTTGATTGTTTCATCCTGCTGGTAACACCCTTTTTGGCCTAAAGCCCAAACCATCGGTTGCGCCCCCGGTACGATGACCGGATATCAGCGTTAAAAAATGCTCGTGATAGGTGCGGGCTGATTCGGATCCTGATTGTCCAGTCGATGGGGAGAAACGCTCAGGTACCTCCCCTCGCGAAAAACTCCGCAAGCCCCCGAAGTGGTGTCAGGTCCCACTATCAGGTATGGGGGAACCTCAGCCTCCGCG
>JBFYKS010000229.1:0-4641 GCA_041305785.1 Methanoregula sp.
CGAGGGGCAGATCGTCCTCTCCCGCGATCTCTTCCGGCGGGGCTCAGACCCGCCGGTGGATGCCCTGCCCTGCCTCTCCCGGCTCATGAACCTCGGGATCGGCGAGGGCAAGACCCGGGAGGACCACCGGGGCGTTGCCGACCAGCTCTATGCCAGCTATGCGTACGGCCGTGACCTGCGGAGGCTTGTTGCCATCGTCGGCGAGGAGGCCTTGACCGAACTCGACAAGCAGTACCTGAAGTTTGCCGATGGTTTCGAGAAGCAGTTCATCACGCAGGGCGACGAGGACCGTTCCATTGAGCGGACGCTTGCAATCGCGTGGGAGCTCTTCAGCATCCTGCCCGAGGACGAGCTGAAGCGGATAAAACGGGAGTACATTAAAAAGTACCACCCGGCGCACGCGGGAAAGCAGGACGGATAGGATATGGAGCAGGTCAAGCCAACCCGGATGGAGCTGATGAAGAAGAAGGCCCAGATCCGGCTCGCGGAGCAGGGCCGGGATCTCCTGCGGGAGAAGATGGATGCCCTCATCCAGGAGTTTTTCAAGATCCTCTCCTCGGTCTCCGACTCCCGCGACGAGCTTGAGCAGGTCTCGAAGTCTGCCGATCTTGCCCTGCTCATCGCGCAGGCAACCGATGACCCGGTGACCCTGAAGTCCGCGGGGTTTGCCACCCGGCGCTCGATCACGGTGGGGATCACCGGCAAGAACATCATGGGCGTCCCGGTCCCTGTCATCGAGAAGAAGCGGGTGTCCAAGACGATGCTTGAGCGGGGTTACGGGATCATCTCAACCAGCGCACGTATCGATGAGACGGCCGAGCGGTACGAGGCGGAGCTCGATATCTTAATCAAGCTTGCCGAGACCGAGACTGCCATGCGCCGGCTCGGGGCCGAGATCCAGATGAACCGCCGGAGGGTGAATGCGTTAGAGCAGATCCTGATCCCCGAATTGAAGGGCCAGGCGAAATACATCAAGAACGCCATCGAGGAGCGGGAGCGGGAGGATTTGTTCCGGTTGAAGAAGGTCAAGAGCATCTTAGAGAAGAAGAAAAAGAAGGTGAAGGCGAAGAAGGCGGCTGCCCGGGAGAAGTGAGGGTATACCGTTTTCACCTCATCAAATCTCCTCATCTCTGCAATATTGATAGCTGGTCCGGGAAAAATACTGAATTGGATTGATTTTTTTTCAACAGGACGTTTTTTTGGAAAAATTTGGCTGCATCATACAGGCGGGATCAGGTATGTTGGCTCTGTAATATTTCCTGATAGATCTTCTCCTGTAATGCCAGAAATCTGGTGTACGGTTCTTTTTGCTGTGCAGGAAGGCTGGTATTGGTAAGCAGCACTTCCTCCTGAAAATTCTTGTCGTCGATGATCCTCATTTTTGCCAGGAGCCGTGCAATACCCAGCTGTTCGGGCTCCGAACTTTTTTCCATGGAGAGAATACCGATCTTCAGTATTTTTCGTTCGAATATGGTACTTTCATGGGAACCTTTCTGTATCGTATTTTTTTTTGCAATGAACGCCAGCTCGGAGACGTCTAAGAATTTCGAGGAGAAATCGGGAACCGGAAGGGCACTCAGCCAGAGGTCGAATAACTTATCCGCTATGTAATACAGGGGAAAAATAATTTCCTGCCTGATACTGTATTCTCCAATGGATTTGAGATACGCCAGCGACCCGTTCACGATACCGGGCTGGCCGGTTGTTATTCCCAGGCCGGTAAATTCTGATAAGGAATCAACCGAGTTCTCCAGGATCGCCGAATATAATGAAAAATTATCCTGCGGAGTGATTTTATCGATGGCATGTTTTGCAATCATATTTTGGCAGAACATGATCCTCCCCGGTGTTTCCCGGAATTTATTCTCAATGGCTATTTTCCCGATGGACCGGATTAATTCCCGTACCCGGTTTAAGGAAACGGGGATTTCTTTCACATCAATTAATTTCTCAACCTCACTGATGATCGTGATGATCTGCAGCGTCGGGTTGTCGAATTTGTTCATGGCACAGTAGGTTCCGATGCTTTCAAACTGGTCAAGTATGATACTGAGTATCTCTTCATCGTGCAGGTCAATTGCCTGTCGTGCACAGCGTTCAAGATTACCACAGTACACCTGGACAATTTCACTGTTTTCTTTTGGGGAATTTATTTCCGATACCTGATTACTGACCTGAATGGTTACCAGGTTCAGGCTGGAACGGATAGTGGCCGTATCGTATTTCATTATTGAATTGTGCGTGACATCGAATATCAGGTTCAGATAATCATTTCTCTCCTGCTGGAGGATCGTCTCTTTTGTCAGGTGAACGGACATCCTTTTGATAAATGTCTCCGGACTGAACGATTCAAGGACATAGAAAATGTAGGGAATCAATGCAATCCCGAGAAATATTGTCATCCAAAACGCCCCGGCAATCCAGGACTCCATGTGCGGGGTGACAACTCTACCGGTCCCACTCATCAGCTGGAGAAGGATTGCACAATACGCAATCGAGATTAGATAGATCCCAAGAAGCAGGTACATGTGAGGGCTGCTGGCAAAGATATTCGCCACCCGGGGGGTATATGATGACGCAGTCAGCTGGACCGCCACTAATGTCAGCGTGATAACGAGAGCGATTATGGTTGCTTCGCTCTGGATGAGAGAACTGAGGAGGAACCTGGCGCTATCAACGTCGGTATGGTTTGGGTTGAGATAGGTTACAAAAAGAAATGCACACAGGAATGCTGCCAGGATAAAAGAACCGTAAAACGAGGTCCAGAATGCCCAGGGATGGTTTGAGATGAATTTTCCAACGATATCGTCCACAGTGAGTAATCTTGCAATGTGATATGGGTGACTGGTTATTTCGGGCATCCGGACCATCCTTTCCTGCCACTATGAAATTGCCGATATAATAGAATCGCCGGTGTATTCCAAATTTTGATTTGGATGGTCTCTCCCAGGGTTGTAAATGCAATTGTCCGCCGGTTTGCTGTATGGGCGTGCGGATATGATTGGGCTGAACCATTTTTTTCATGGGGAAGGTTTGGTATCATTGAGACGCGGGAGGATTTGTTCCGGTTGAAGAAGGTCAAGAGTATCCTGGAGCGGAAGAAGAAGAAAGCAAAGGAGAAGAAGATGGCGGCTGCCCGGGAGAAGCTGGTATAACAACGTGGTTTTTGCCGCCACGTTCTCGCCATTTTTATCATCGATACCTTTGTGGTCATCGGGCAGGAGGGAAGGTACCTCCCCTGCTCCTGCCGGCTGCGGCTCTGTTCACCGTGATGTACTTCCTGGCCGGGAAGCAGAGGATCGGGGGGTGTTTTTCGCTGATTAATCAGGTTGCGATTATTGTTTTCAAATCGGATCCCGATTTTCACAATAAAATCGATGAGCGATTTTTATGGACAAATCGCGATTCGATCCTGATCTGAAAAACCAAAAAAAAATTGGCCAACCGGCAACTGTCATCATCGCCGGTTCCGTCCGGTCCCTGGTGGGGGATGGTGACACAAGAGGGGAAGATCATTTAACGAAGATCCATGAAATGAACATCCTGCTTTGATACGAATGGAAAAAAAGTCAGGGCAGGGGACTCTCCCCCGCCCCTTGTGTTCACACTGCTGTTCTCACGCCTTCCCGATGTGGTCGAGGACCCGGTCCCAGACCACGAGGAGCCCGGGCACGATCACGTAGGCGAGCAGTCCGGCTCCCAGGAAGGCGCCGGTGATGATGAGTTCGTTCTCCATCTCCGTCACCTCAGGCCAGTGCTGCCACGGTGTCTGCCCAGGTCTCGACCCTGCTCCGGATCGCCTCGTCCGAGTACGAGGTGAGACTCACCCGGTCCCGGCTGAAGTTCACGTAGTAGATCTCGCCATTGGCATCGTGGCACTTCAGGGTTGAGGTGAACTTCTCGCCCCCGAGGTCCCGGACGGGCGATCCGCCGAGTGCAGTCGAGATCGCGGTGTCGGCAACGATCTGGTTGGCGACTGCCGTGAATCCCGCGATGGTCGGAGACCGGATCGTGATGAGGGCAACGGTCTTTGCCATGGTATCCTGGTACACGATCCGTGCGGTGTATCCCGCCTTGCTCTCTTCTACCGGCGGGTGGTTGACCCCTCCATAGTTGTAGCCAACACACTGGAAGGGATTGTTCGTTACCACGCCCTTGACGATGTTGTCAAAGGCCGTTACGTCTGCGAGCGGCTCCGCAAGCTTGCGGATTGCGTTCTTTGTCTCGCTGCTGGGGATAAAGTCTGCCATGTTCTGTTCTCTCCGTTTGGTGTCTGGATGGAGGAAGATCCTCCGGACCTTCCTCGTCTGGTGTCGCGGGGCGCCCTTTGACATAACACCATGGAACGGGGGGATATAACGGACTCCACCCGCATCCCTAATCCGTGGCCATTCCAAGCCCGGTTGACGCAGCCGGGCCATGAGGGGTACGCGATTTTTGTACAGCCGTGTTCCCGCCAGCCGTTTTGCCATCTGCGGTCCCTGCGCCCTTCTTCTGCCCTCCGTTCTGCATGGTCTCAACGTTCCAGATACCCCCGCGGAAGACCCGGTACCGGAGAAGGCCGGCAACCCGCGAGATGAGCCAGAACTGGATGTTGTCTGCATCCGAATTCCAGAACGGCTGCAGGGTGACGACTTCGCC
>JBFYKS010000230.1:0-4367 GCA_041305785.1 Methanoregula sp.
CAGAAGCGGTTCTTGCCGCGGTCAAGGCAGTCTCCCGCGAATCGGTTGTCCGGGTAACCGGGCCGGTCAAAGCGATCGAGAAGGCTCCCGGTGGC
Source organism: Methanoregula sp. (assembly GCA_041305785.1). GTDB lineage: Archaea > Halobacteriota > Methanomicrobia > Methanomicrobiales > Methanospirillaceae > Methanoregula. The sequence goes on from JBFYKS010000230.1 coordinate 96, forward strand.
CGCGAACTCGTTCCCGAATCGATCGAGATCATCAGCCTTGCCGAAACCCCCCTCCCGCTCGATGTATCAGAGAAGGTCTCTGCAGAACTCGACACCCGGCTCGATGCCCGGTTCCTCGATGTCCGGCGCCCCCGGGTCGCCGCGGTCTTCGAGATCCGGAGCGCTGCAACCTACGCCATCAACGAGTTCCTCCACAACGAGGGCTTTACGGCGATCACCACCCCCAAGATCGTTGCTGCCGCAACCGAGGGAGGCACCGAGCTGTTCCCGATCGCCTACTTCGACAAGGAGGCGTTCCTCAACCAGAGCCCGCAGCTCTACAAGCAGATGATGATGGCGGCCGGCTGCGAGAAGGTGTACGAGATCGGCCCGATCTTCCGCGCCGAGGAGCACAATACGACAAAGCACCTCAACGAGGCAACCAGCATCGATATCGAGGTCTCGTTTGCCGACCACCACGAGGTCATGCGCATCTTAGAGAACCTCATCGTCAAGACCTACGAGTACGTGAACAAGACCTGCAGTGTCCAGCTCGCCAACATCGAAGTCGATGACTTCTCTGTCCCCAAAGCCCCGTTCCCCCGGCTCCCGTACGCCGAGGCGATCGAGATTGCTGCAAAGAAGATCGAGGATCCCATCAAGTACGGCGACGATGTCAGCCCTGCAGCCGAGCGGGCGATCGGTGCCGAGATGGGCGGCCATTACTTTATCGTGGACTGGCCATCGGAGATCCGACCCTACTATGCGATGCAGTACGAGGACGACCCCTCCATCTGCAAGGCGTTCGACATGATGCACCCGAGAATGGAACTCTCGAGCGGTGCCCAGCGGGAGCACCGGCACGATATTCTCGTCAAACAGATTGCGCAGAAAGGGCTCAACCCCGAGAGTTTCGACTTCTACCTCCGCCCGTTCCGGTACGGCATGCCGCCGCACGCCGGCTGGGGACTCGGCGCTGACCGTCTTGTGATGACGATGCTCGGCCTCGGCAATGTCCGGGAAGCCGTCCTCTTCCCGCGGGACCTGCACCGGCTGGTTCCCTGACCGCGAACCTTTTTTGTCTGGAAAACAAGAATCAGTACTAAGACGGGGCTTTGGAATTTTTATGTCAAAAGGATATTTCATCAATAAAGTCCTGGCCACGACCGTTGTTGGCAGTTATCCCGTGGTGAAGACCGGCGGATTAAAGAGTATTTTTGACCCGCTCGCGGGGGCAGTCGAGACCGCGGTTACCGACCAGATCAATGCCGGTATCGATATCATATCGGACGGGCAGGTCCGGGGGGATATGATCGGTGCGTTCACGTCCAAACTCCCGGGCATTCGCGAACAGGACGTGATCGGCAAGATCCAGCCGGCTTCCGGGGCTATCACGGTCGCTGACACAAAATATGCCCGTTCGAAGTTTCCCAAGGTGAAGGGGATCATCACCGGCCCGACCACGCTTGCCCATGGCCTGCACATCAGTACCCCGATGTACCGCAACAAGGAAGAACTCGCCCTCGAACTTGCCGCAGCCCTTGTTGTTGAGGCGCGGGCGCTGGAAGCAGCCGGTGTTGCGCTTCTCCAGATCGACGAACCGATCCTCTCGACCGGCATCGCTGACCTCGCCGTAGCAAAGCAGGCGGTGGAACTGATCGGCACCTCTGTCCATATCCCGATCTGCATGCATGTCTGCGGCAACCTCGGGAACGTTCTCGACGAGATCCTCAAGTTCAACGTGAACGTCCTGGACTTCGAGTTCTCCAAAAATCCGGGCAATCTCGACATCCTCTCCCGCCGTGACCTCGAAGGCAAGATGCTTGGGTTCGGCTGCGTGGATTCGAGTTCTGAAGAGGTCGAGACCGTGCAGGAGATCAAACGGCGGATCCAGAAAGGTGTGGAGCTTTTCGATCCCAAAATCCTCTTGATCGACCCCGACTGCGGTATGCGGATGCGGAGCCGGGAGTCGGCCTTCTGGAAACTCAAGAACATGTGCGATGCGGCAAAGGAAGTCCGGCTCGCGCTGTAAGATTGGTTATTCCCCTTTTTTTACCCTTTTCCTGAATGGGATTTTGGTAATAAATTCCAAAAAGCCGGATCAACAACTTATTGTTTCATTACCGAACCAATATTTTATGAGAAGTTATGGCCCGAATCTGTCCCAACTGCGGTCGCCCGGCGATCGATGAGCAGTCGCAGTTCTGTAACAAATGCGGAACGCCGTTTCCGGATGACCAGCCCAAAAAGGTACTCGTGCGGACCGTGCCCCGGCTGGCTGAAACCCCGCAAGCTCCCCCTGAACCGCCGGCTCCCCCGGTTCAGACGTTTGCAGAACCGCCTGTTGCACCGGCTCCTGCCCCCCTGCGCCCGAAGGTGCCGGCACCCGTAAAAAAGGCGCCGGCCCGGGTTTTGAGCCCGGAGTCCCCCGCCCTGCCCTTCAAAAAGCTCATTGCACGGGATTTCATCCGGCCGATCTACTGGCTTGGAGTCCTCTGTATTCTCGTTGTGGTATTCTCCGCAATCTCCGCGGATCTCGCCAAGACGGGGACCGTAACCAATTCGGGAACGGAACCAGAAAGCGGTGCGTCTTCAGGTGACTTCCTGTCTGCCATCCCGTTCTTCTGGATAGGCGTTATGGTATTTGCAAACCTGTTCTGGCGGGTGCTGTGCGAGACGTCTGCAATGGTTTTTGCCCGGAATGCGGTTCCTGCTGCCGCAAACGATCTCCGGGGCGGGGAGCAGGAGTGGCTTTCGGACGAAGAGATCCCTGGGTATAGCGGCGGGGCAACCGATGAGATGGTTGCATGCCCCCGGTGCGGGAAGATTGTGCCGGCAGAAGAACTCGAAACCTGCGATGAATGCGGGATGCAGGGATGCAGCAGTTGCGTCCGGAAGATGGGGCTGCTCAAGAGCAGGTGGACCTGTAAAGACTGCTATAACAAAAAGTAAATTTCTTCCATCTCTCCCGGTTTTTTTGAGAAAAACCCGTTCGTAATCTGCACCCACGGGTTGATCTGGAACGAAAATTTTTACGAAAAGAGAGGATGGAATGAACGGATTTTCCTCAATCAACTGCCTGCCACTCTGATCCATCACAGGCAAAAAAAGAACGTCAGACAACCCGCTGGGTTGTCGATGCTTCGATCCCGCTCTCGGTGATGATGAACGGGAGCAGGCGCCGGGGAACGGCACCGCCCTTGATCTTCTGGACGGCGAGCGTCCGGGCGATCTCGGCCTGCTGGACCTGGGTCTTGAACTCGATCACCACATCGGCAACCCGCATGATCCGGGTCATCTCCATGGGCGAGTGGACACCGGAATACACGATGAACATCAGGTTTGCGTTATTCCTGCGGATCTCATCTTTCATGAGACTTAAGAGAAAGAGCGTCTGATCGATACCGTACTCTTCAATGATTGCTGAGAGCGAGTCCACTACAATTCTCGTCCCGCCCATCTGCGCAAGCAGCATGGCGGGGTTCATCCGGGCACCCGGGCCGGCCGCTTCGATGATCTCTTCCGGAACAATATAGGTGCCCTTCTCCTCATCGTGCCCATGACAGAAATGCTGGGCCGCAAGGTCCACTCCGGCAACTGCAGTGCCGTGCACCATGATGAGGCTGCCCTCAAAAAAGCCCCCTTCCAGGAGAATATTGAGGCCCACAATCCCGGTAGGCCGTTTCCGTACCTCGCAGGGAGCAGGAGGGAGAGAAGCCACTTCCATGAGGGCAATGAGACAGATGAGCGCCAGTAGAAGGATGATGGTATCGAGCTCCGTATTCTTCCTGCATACATGTACAAGACGGTAAACGGCATCTGGCGTCCTTAATGCAGACCGCCTGATCACGCTCCCGCAAAGGGGACCGGGGCATCCCCTGCCACCTGGAAACAGCAACCGGCCGGGGTCACCCGCAATGTCCTGTCGCGGGAAGTATTCCGTTGATTTTTATGTATGCGTATAATGAAAGGTGGGGATGATGCTTTGATAAACCTTCTGTGCACTTTTTTTAGTGAAACGAACTACTATACAAACATATCGAATTCCAAAATCTTCTTTGAGGTTCTGAATTCCTTTTAAGTAAGATCTATTGCGGGAAAAGGGAAACTGTTCGCAAAACCCCGCCATTGTGATGACAGGAAAAAATCACGCAGATTTGCATACAAAAAAAGCGGGACCGGAGATCCCGATCAGACCACGCGCTGGGTGGTCGAGGCTTCGATGCCCTTTGCGGTGATGATGAACGGGAGCAGGCGCTGGGGGGCTGCCGCGTCCTTGATCTTCTGGACGGC
>JBFYKS010000231.1:0-2989 GCA_041305785.1 Methanoregula sp.
ACGAGATGCCCGCTCGTTCCCATCGATACCGGCAGATTGAATGACTGGAGGGCAAAGATGCCGGCTGCCAGCACCGCAACCAGCGGGAGTTTCTCTTCATTCATCTCATTCCGCGCCCACCTGAGGGCGAGGGCAACAAAGACAAGGGCAATCACCCAGTAGATTGCACCCTGCCAGATGGGTATGAAAGCGTCAGGGATGTGCATGAGTCACCAGTTTGTGTTACGAATTTGATTTAATGTGCAATTTTTTAGGTTATCAATCTTATCATTTAAGAATTTTTACCCTGTTTTTTTAGGGAAATCCCCGGAAAAATCAGGCCATTGATGACGGGTCTGGCTCCTGCCGGAACCTGCCTTCAAAAACCATCATCTCGAACCGGGCGCCAGTGCCGGGTATGCCACACTCCCGGATAGTAATCCCGGTGATTGCAAGGATCTCGTGGATTAAAAAAAGGCCAAGACCGGAGTCCCTGCCAAATCCCTTGGTAAAGATATGCTGCTTGTCCTTCTCTAAAATACCCCTGCCATCATCTTCGCAGATTAGTACCATCGCGGAGCCTTCCTGCCGGCAGGAGAACGTGATCCGCGTCACCTCTCCCCCGTGACGAAGTGCATTGTCAATCAGGTTGTAAAAGACCTTGCCTATCATCGGGTCGGCAAAGATTTCGAACCGGCCGGTGCATACCTCCAGCCGGATCCCGCCAAGGTTCAGCTGTTCTGCGGCAGAACGGATCGTCCAGTCCAGCGGGTACCATGCGGGAGCCTGCGCTCCGATCTCCTGGTAATCCCGGGTAAACGCTATCTGGGCCTCTATCCCATGGACATTCCTTTCCATATTCCGGAGATTGTCAAGGAGATCGCCGTCAGGTATTGCGGCAGCCTGGTCTTTTGCAAGGTCGAGGTTCACCAGCAGGGCAAATACCCGGTTCGAGATATCGTGACGGGTGATCTGCGAGAGGAGGAGAAGTTTCCCGTTTGCCGTTGCAAGGGCAGCCTCAACCCGGCGTCGCTCGGTAATATCGCGAGTCAGTTCATCATTCATCACGGAGAGTTCCCGCGTCCGCATCGTGACCCGTTCTTCAAGCGTACCCGTCAGCACCTCAAGCTGCTTCTGCGTGGCGCTCCGTTCGGTTATCTCCTCTTCAAGGCTGGCGTAATTGTTCCGGATTTCATAAGCAAGGAGGGCAACAATGGCGATCATCAGGATAAAGACTGCGCGGTTCGGGAGATCCGATACATTCTCCTGCACGGATCCGGACGCAAGACTGCCTGCGAGGAGTGCTCCGGAAAGAAGCCAGGCAATCAGAAACGGGGCATAGCGGTGGGGGAGCCAGACGGACATCAGGAGGGGAACAAGGTACAGGATCCAGATAACAAACCCGAGCGGGATGAGGATATCAGCAGCAAGGATACCGATCGTGAGGCAGAGAATCGAGGCAAGGATGGACTGCTGCTGCTCCCGGAGTGTTGTTCCCAGATTTATCCGGATCATATCTGCCTCGCTCCTGACGGTTGTGGGAAAATACTCCTCCCATGGATAAGTACATTCCTTTTTCATTCTCCTCTTCTAAATGATACCTGCCTGCAGATTCGTGGCGCAGTGTTGCACCAGCATTGATCGGGTTGAATGCATGATTTTGTGCGATATGGGGGGCATTCGCAAAACTGCCCGACCAGAATTGAGCAGAAAATTACAAAACTTTTTATAAAACAAACTGCTGATAAAAAATTATATCCCTGTTCAGTCAATAACCAAAGATAATGGTCGCCCTCCTGTACGTTGATGACGAACCGGATCTGCTCAATCTCGGCAAAATTTTCCTCGAACGGGGTGGTGAATTCTCCGTAACTACTGCGGGTTCTGCACGGGAGGGCCTGGAAAAACTCTCAACAGCGGCATTTGATGCGGTCATCTCTGATTACCAGATGCCGGATATGGACGGGCTGGAGTTTTTAGGAAAGGTCCGCACCCTGCATAAGAACCTCCCGTTCATCCTCTTTACCGGACGGGGCCGGGAGGAAGTGGTGATCGAGGCGATCAACCTCGGGGTTGACTTTTACCTCCAGAAAGGCGGGGATGCCAAATCACAGTTTGCGGAATTGCGGCACAAACTTCACATCGCCCTTGAACGGCGCCGGACGCTCGATGCCTTGAAAAGCGAGAACGAGAAGAACCGGAACCTCATGGATCATGCCAGTGATGCCATCTTCATCATCGACACTGCGACCGGCATGATCCTCGATGCCAATAAGAAGGCACGGGATATCACGGGCCTGACCCCTGACGAGATCACCTCTTTGCATTACCTCTCCCTTCATCCGCCCCAGTATCATGACCAGTACCGGGCTGAGATCGATGCCATGATCCTGGAGGGATCAGGATCCCGGACCCTTACCCTCCTTGGTGCGGGAGGACGGCATATCCCGATGATCATCAGCGCGAACGTCATCGATCTTGCCGGCAGACCCTGCCTTATGGGCATCTACCACGACATCTCGGAGATCCAGATGACGCAGGATGCCCTGCAGCTGGCAAACAAGAAACTCAACCTGCTCGCCGAGATAACGCGGCACGACATACGGAACAAGCTGACCGTGATTGGCGGGTATCTCGATCTCATGAAAAGCCGTCCGCCGGAACCCGACTACTCGATGTATGGAAAAAAGATCACGGCCACCGTGAAGATCATCGGGGAGAATATCGAGTTCTCCAAGATCTACCAGAACCTGGGCGTGACGGCTCCCCTCTGGCAGAACGTGCGCGATGTCTTCTTCCGTGCCTGCACGCATATCGACATAAAAAATCTCACGATCCAGTCGGATACCCAGGATCTGGAAATCTTTTCTGATCCCCTGCTTGAACGGGCATTTTTCAATATTATCGAGAATGCACTCCAGCATGGGGGCAGCGTCACCCTGCTCCGGATCACCGCAGCAGAGTCAGCATCCGGTGGGGTTACCCTTTGTATCGAAGACAATGGTATCGG
>JBFYKS010000232.1:0-29364 GCA_041305785.1 Methanoregula sp.
CCCTTCTTCTCCTTCCCGTTAATCCCGTCGCTCACCACCTTCCCGTCTTTCAGCCGGACGATCCGGTGGAAGTACTCCTTGTGCCAGTCCTCGTGGGAGACCATCACGATCGTCTGTTTGAACTCCTCGTTGATCTCGCGGAAGAGCTCCAGCACCATCCGGGAGTTCTCAGAGTCGAGGTTGGCGCACGGTTCGTCGGCAAAGAGGATGTCGGGCTTGTTCACCATGGCGCGGGCGATGGACACCCGCTGCTGCTGGCCGCCCGAGAGCTCGCGGGGGAGGTGGTCGCGCCGGTCGCAGAGGCCGATCTTTGCCAGGATCTCGTAGCTGTCCGCCTTGATCTGCTCCTCGGTACGATCCTTCCGGAGCATCGCGGGCAGGGATACATTCTCCATCACGGTGAGGTCAGGAACGAGCGCATAGTCCTGGAAGACATACCCGAGCTTGTACAGCCGGAACATCGTCTTCTCGTAATCGGTGAGCCTGCCGATATCCGTCCGGTCGATGAAAATTGACCCCGAGGAGGGCTCGTCAAGCAGGCCGAGCATGTGCAGAAGCGTGGTCTTGCCGCTCCCGCTCGCGCCCATGATCCCAAGGAACTCGCCCTTTGCAATATCGAGCGTCACGCCGTCCAGGGCACGCACTTCGACATCGCCCATACGGTAAATCTTTTGCAGATTCTCAATCTCGATCATATCAGGCCCTCATGGCAGTCTGGATATCCTCGCGTGAGACCTGGTAGGCGGGCACGTAGCCGGCAACCACCGCGGCAAGGAAGAGGATCAGGGCATTGCTCAGGTAGTCCATCGGCGTCAGGTACAGGGTCGCCGACCACTCGGGCGTCACGATGGGGTTGGCGGTGAGGTAGACCGCGATCAGGGCAGTCAGGAGAACCCCGAAGAAGATCCCGAGCAGCGCCATGATGATCACCTGGAACCCGTAGTTGTGCATGATGACCTCCTTGTCCACGCCGATCGCTTTCAGGATGCCGATCTGCCGGCGGCTGTTGATGGTCTTGATGGTGATGACGATGAAGAGCACGACGGTCGTGATGATGACCCCGACGATCAAAGAGACCATGTTGATGATCGCAAAGCTCTGGAGCACCTTGCCCATGCTCTTCTCGAGGAGGTCGCTCGTGGTCTGGACATGCCCCGGAACCCCATACTGCAGCAGCTCGTCCTTGATGAACTTCTCGGAGTAGCCGGGCTTTGCCCTGACCGTGATGTAGTCTGCGTAATCGAGGGGCTTTCCTTCCACCTGCTCCATGTCCGACCAGCTCACAAAGACATTGTTGTCCGCCGAGCTCCAGCCGGTATAGTAGATGCCCTTGACCCGATAGTCCTTCGTGTAGCCGTTGCCATACTCGAACGTGATCGAGTCACCGACCCGGACGCCGCCGAGTGATGCCTGGAACTCGTCCTCTGCCTTGATGGTGGCGTCACCGGCTACGGGCAGGCCGATGATAACCTCCCCGGTATCGTCCTCGCCCAGATAGCTGCCGGCAACCATCTTGGAGTACAGGGGCGAGACGAACTTCTCGTCGCCGGGCTTGATCGCCTTGACGGAGACCCCGAGCATGCGCTGGCGGTACTTCAGGGTCGCTCCCTTGGAGATGTGGGGCGTTGCCCGCTCCACCCCCGGCATGCCGTTGATGAGGTCCAGCGTTGCATCAAGGTCGGTGACATACTGTTCGCCGGTCTTCGACCCGACCAGCACGTTGCTGACCTCGTAGTCCACGACCTGCGTGATGATCCCCTGCCCGATCCCGTTGAAGAGGCCGGGGAGGAAGATCATGTTGGTGAAGCACATCGCGATGATGAGCACGGTTAAGACCACGCTCGACCGGCTGCCCCGCTGGAGCGATCGCAGGGCGAGCAGGAACGCAACCTTCAGTTCTTTCTTTCCCATGGGAACTTACCGTTGCCGTTAATCTTCGGGAGATACCAGTAGCGGTACCCGACAAACCCGATGAGCACGAGCACGATGAGCAGGAGGATGAGATCGCCGGTGCGATCAGTCGGGGGCACCCGCAGATTCATCTCCCGGGTCATCGTGTGCTCGCCCATGTCATCGGTATACTGGATCGTGAGGGTGTAGGGGTGGTTGCCCGCGGGTGCGCCTTCAAGCAGGAAGATGACCGGCGCATCGTTACCGGGCTTGATCTTGCCGATGAAGGCCTCCTTCTTGCCCTCGACCGGGAGGTCGATGGTGGCCGAGACCTGCTTTGCCTCGCCGGTGCCGGTGTTCTCCACCCGGATGGTGAGGTCGAACGGCGTGCGCTCGGTCAGGCGTGCAGGGCTCGTGTCGACCGTGACGAACCCGAGCTCGGCCTTGCCCTTGAAGAGGACGTCAATGCTCGAGAGCTGGGTCGTCACGGTGCCGTCCATCGCGTTGTACCGGAGGGTTGCCGGGATCCTCGCAAGCCCCGAGGGGGTCTTCTTGTCCGAGATCAGGACGAGGTCGACGGTCTTCTGCCCGCCGGCCGGGATCGTTCCGAGATGGTACAGGTCGGAACCCTTCGGCGCCACGGTGGCGCTGACGTTCTCGATCCGGAGGGTCACGTCGTCAGCAAGCATCTCGCCCGCGTTCGTGACCGTGACCCGGACCGGAATCTCCTCGCCCGGATTCTGGCTGCCGGTGAGCGTGCTGTCCATGATGAGGATGGCAGTCTTCTGGATGCCAAGCGCGGTGTTGACATTGACGGGCACCGGGTACTTCATGCTCGTGCCACCGGTGGTATCGATGCAGACCTGCGGGTAGTAGATCCCGTTTGCCTGTGGCGCCTGGATGGAGAAGGTGAACTGGAGCGACTGGCCCGGGCCGATGGCACCGACCCGGTCGAAGTTATCGGAGAGTACCTTGATCCCGTTGCCCTCAAGCCGGACCTTCTCGATGTTCACGCCGACATCCGTGGTCCTGACCAGCGCGTAGGAGTCCGTAGAGAGTTGTCCGGACTTCTCGCTCAAAGACGCGCTCGATGCGGTGTTCTTCACGGTAATCGTGATGGTCCCGATACTGTCGGGCATCAGGACCGAGGGGTTCACCTTGTAGTCGGTGATGGTCACGGTCGGTACATCCGCTGCATGAGCAGGGGGAAGGGCAAGCGCGATCAGCACAAATGCCACAATATACAGAGTTAGTGTACTGAGTTTCATTTTGAGTTCCTTATCCTATTCAGACCGCCTCGATCCGGATATCCCCGACACCCTGGTCGATCAGGATCCCGATTACCGGCTTTTCCCGGTTGAACCCGGGGGTTGTGTATTCCTTTCCGGTCGATACAAACCCGTTGTCGTCGATGTCGCCGATACCCTGGTTGATGACGATGCGGGTGTTGCTCTCCCGCGGGACACGGACGGTGAGATCCCCGACACCCTGGTTGATCCTGCCCGAGAAGACGCCGCCGCGGTACCCGGAGAGGTCAACCGTGGTCTCACCGGCACCGGTATCGAGCGAGAGCCCGGTCAGGTCGAGCGTCCCAAGCATGAGGGTGCAGTCGCCTGCCCCGAGTTTCACTTCAAGGCTTATGGGGACGCTCCTGGCCAGCGCCACCTCCCACGTGTTCGGGGAATCGACCGAGAACCATTCCTTGCCCGTGTTGCCGGGATCGGTCATGGTGACGGTCGTGCCGGAGCCGCCCACTGACTGGACGTACTGTGGCTGCCATTCCGGTGCGGTGGAAAAGACGCTCGACTCCATCAGGTATCCATCAGGAGCTCCGTCGCGGACGGTAAGTTCCCCGGCCCCCATCGTGATCCGGACAGAACCTGCAGTCGCCCCGTCAAGGGCAAACGCGGTCGTGTTCGGGGTTGCAATGGCGCTCGCAAAGAAGGGCGAAGCCTTCTGTCCTGCCGAGGGGGAGAGTGCGCCGGTGGCGGCAAGGATGCCAAACCCGATGGCAAAGGAGACGACCGTTATGGCAACCAGCCAGAGGATGATCTTCGTTCCGGTCAGACCGGACAGGTTCAGGTTGAAGACAAAGCTGGCGAACAGGTCATCGCCTGGTTCTTTCTCTTTCATGCGCTCTCCTCCGTGCCGGTGATGACCCGGATGTTCCACTTGAGGTACTGGATCCCGATCCGGTAGAAGAACCGGGCAAGATAGTAATCCCCGATGACCATCAGAAGCCCGGTGGTGGTGATGCCGGTGGCAATGAAGATCCCGGCAACCGGGTTCTGCCAGATGGCATGTGCGGGCAGCCCGGCGATCTGGAGGACCGCGTACAGGAGCGAGACCGGGCCAACGATAACAAAGACAACCCCGATGATGAAGACAACAAAGAGCATCAGCACGAGGAGCAGGAACGGCGCGAGGACAACAACGAGGTTAAAAAGCCCAAGACCGAGCGTTGAGAGCACCGCGTGGATGATATTTTTGCACGAGCGGTTGCTCTCTGCCCTCTTCACCAGGTGCATGGCCCGGATCTCCCGCGCGATATCGTCCGGCGATCCCAGTGACCGCCAGAGCTCCTCGTCGGTGCGCCCGCTCTCCTTTCCCATCCGGAAGTGCTCGGCATAATCGGAGACAATATCGTCAAGCTCAACCGGGTCAAGCGTACCTTTGAGCCGGTCTTTCAAAACCCGGATAAATTCTGATTCAGTCTGCAGCATGGTTCTTCCCCTCCAGGAGTGCATTTACCGATGCCGCAAATCGCGTCCATTCCTCTTTTTGTTCATGCTCTTCTTTCCTCCCGCTCTCGGTCAGGCGGTAATACTTGCGCGGCGGACCACCGGCCGATTCCTGCAGGTACGTGGTGACATGCCCGTCGTCTTTTAAGCGATGGAGCAGCGGGTAGATGGTTCCTTCCGAGATATCGATCCGTTTTGATATCTCGGCAACCAGCTCGTACCCGTAACAGTCCTTGTGTGCCAGAACAGAGAGAACGCAGATCTCAAGTACGCCTTTTTTAAACTGGATATTCATGGGATCTCCCTGGTTGGAATGCAGGCCCGGGCCCCGGGAACGGTTTTTTTCACCGCTGCCGGGGGGTTGAGAGGATTTGCCGGGCAGGCATATGCACATTAAGTGCTTAACACGGTATCTTGCATCACAAGATACCTAATAATGCTGGGATACATTCCTATAAATAGCAATCGGATGGCCGAGCCGTACGGGAAAAGAGGAGTCACGGCGTAAAACCGGTCACGGTAAGAGGGGGAGTTACGAGGAGACAGGAGGGTCGTCCTTCTCGCTTGCAGGGAACGGCTCCTCCTCCTGGCTCAAGACAACCGAGACCACGCTGCCCGCGATCTCTGTCTCAAGGGACCGTTTCAGGGATGCGGCAAACACCTGGACATCGCCCATCTTCTGCTCCGGGTCAAACCCAAGGAAGATCTCGATATAGATCCTGCTGCCGGACCGGCGCGAGCGGACGCCGTGGAACTCGTGGTACTGGTCGAACGATGACGCCAGGTTCCGGAGGATGACGATCTGGAGTTCCTCATCAAGGGTCTTGTCAAAGAGGTCCGGCAGGGAAGAGGAGAACTCGCGGTACCCGGCGAACAGGAGGAAGCCGATGATGATGAAGGAGACGATGGGGTCGATATAATGCGCCCAGCTGTAATGCTCAAAGAGAACCGAGATGGTGAGCGCGAAGAAAATAAGCAGGTTGGAGAAGGTCTTGGCCCGCCGGAGACGCCACTGTGCCTCCATGATGGGGGACGGATCTTCCCGGGCACGGAGATGATATTTCTGCCAGTGATGGTAATCGACAACCGTCGCAAAGAGCATGAGCGGGATACCGATCAGCACCGCAGTCATCGCAAACGGCTCAGGGTAGAGAAGGCGGTGGACGGTGAAGAGGACCAGGATGCACAGCGAGATCCCCATCACGCCGCCGGTAATGAGCCGGGTCAGGGTCTCGAACTTTCCCATCCCGTAATCGTACGTGAACTTCCCGCCGGCCTTCATCCTCCGGATAACCAGGAGGGCAAAGAACGTGGCCAGCATCTCGTTTGCACACTTGATGGCATCGGAGAGGAGCGTGGCAGAGCCGGAGAGGATGATGGCAAGGATCTCGGGGATCAGGATACAGAGATCCATGCAGAGGCCATGAAAGACCAGCCTCTCGCGGGACTCCTTTGCCCCTTCCCCGTCAGGACAACCGGTTACTTCTGCCATATATGCCACTATAGGTTGTGGGGGAACTCTTAAAAAGCCTGACCCGGTGTCAGTACCGGTAACCCGGGATCAGAAAAAAAGGGAGGGATCACTTGTGCGTGAAGTACGCCCGCACCCCGTCTGCACCAGCCCCGTCGATCTTCACAAACCCGACGCGCTCGAACTGGATAACCTTCCCGAGTTCATTTTTCACCAGCGGTTCGCAGGCACCGGTCATCTCGCCTTCGGGAGTCAGGATGGTGCAGGGCATCGCCTGCTGCACCGGGAGCCACTGGATGATCCGGGCCTTTGCCGCCCGGGCATCCGCAAGCGAGTCGCCGGCATACGTAAACGAGGGCGTCTCATGGTCCCACGTCACCTTCACGTTGAAGAGATCCTTGAGCCGGATCATGGCAACATCGGGAGTGATCTCACTCTTCGGGATCAGGACCGTGCCGTCGAACTCCAGCGTGCGGGTACCGCGGGCGGCGTCGGACGGGTGGAGCAGCGCGTGAGCAGTGTGCCGGTGGGATCCGCCGATGATGATCTCGACCGGGTCCGGCACGAAGAAGTACCGGTTTGCCACCGGGTCCACGATCTTCCGGTTCTCGGCATAGAGATTGTCCCACGAGAACGAGATGTCGGTCTCGCCGATGCCGATGGCAAGCATCGCGCTCTTCACGGCATCGGGGCTGATCCCCCGCCTTGCAAGCGCCCGCATGGTGCCAAGCCGGATGTCATCCCAGCCGGTATAGGTGCCGTCATTGATCCCAAGGCGCATCTGGGAGGTGGAGAGGACAACGCCTTCGATCCCCATCCGGCCATAGTGCCGGTACACCGGCACCTGCCAGCCCATATGATCGTAGATGTACTTCTGCCTCCGGGTGTTGGCAATATGGTCCTTGCCCCGGATGACATGGGTGACCCCGAGCAGGTGGTCATCAGCAACCACCGAGAAGTTCATGAGGGGATAGACGTGCGCCTTCACTTTCGGGTGGGGCGGAAAATCCAGGATCCGGAATGCCGGAAAGTCCCGCATGGCCGGGTCGGGGTGGGTGAGATCGGTCTTGATCCGGACCGAGGCTTCACCCTCCTTAAACCCGTGATCGAGCATCTTTGTCCACATCAGGAGGTTCTTCTCAACCGGCTGGTCGCGGCAGGGGCAGGCGGTCTTCTTCTGTTTTAGCTCCTTGAAGTGCTCGTTGTCGCAGGTGCAGACATATGCCCCGCCCCGCTCGATGAGCTGTCTGCACAGGTCATAATACAGGGGGAGACGGTCGCTCTGCGTCACGGTCTCGGTGATGCCAAGCCCGAGCCATTTGAGGTCTTCGACCACCATTGCATAGGCTTCCGGATCAACCCTTTTGGGGTCGGTATCCTCGATACGGAGGATATATCGCCCGCCATACTGCTTCACGTATGCGTCGTTGAGCACCGCAGCCCGTGCATGGCCGATATGGAGGGGGCCGGACGGGTTGGGGGCAAACCGCATCGATACCCCCTTTTCGGCCTTCTCGAGATCGGGAAGCACTTTCTTGTGCTCGTGCTTCTCGGAGAGGGCGGCAAACATCTCAGGCGCCCGGGACTGGAGTGTGGTGATCCGGTCTTCAGCAGAGAGGGCCGCGACATCGGCAATCGCTTCCTTTGCCAGCACCGCAACATCCTTTGCCCTGCTCCGGAGTTCCGGGTGGGCACCCATGACCATCCCGATGACGGCCCCTGCCTGCGGCACCCCGCCGTGTTTCACGGCATTCTGGAGTGCGCATAAAAAGAGGATCTCTTTGGGATCTTCCCCGGCCATTTTTAATAACTCCGGGTGACGAAGAACTCGCCAATATCCATTAAGAGCTGCCGTTCCTTTGAAGCGGGCAGGACACCGAGGTGCTTGTTGCTGGCACTCACCAGATCTGCTGCAGCCTGTTTCACTTCGTCGATAACCCCGGCAGCAGTCAGTTCACGGATCGCTTCCTGGATATCTGCGGGAGAGAGGACCCGCTGGTATTTCTTCAGGTCAAGTCCCTTCTCCCGTGCCTTGATCATCAGGAGGGTCTGCTTGCCCTCGCGGAGATCGGATGCCTGGTCCTTCCCGCTCGTCTCTGCGGGGGTTAAGAGATCGATCAGATCATCCTGGATCTGGAATGCAATTCCGGTGTTGAGCCCGAAGTTGTAGAGCGCTTTTGCCTGGACACCGTTGCCACCGCCAAGGATAGCACCGATACCGGCCGCTGCCGCATAGAGAACGCCGGTCTTCTTCTTCACCATCTCCAGGTACTCACCTTCGGTGACATCGGTACGGTGCTCAAAGGACATATCCATGTGCTGACCTGCGCAGATCTCGTCACAGGCCTTGGCAAGCATGGTCACGGCCCGGACCTTCGCGGCATCCGTTGCCGTTGCCATGCAGAGGTGCTCGAACGCCCGGGCATACAAGACGTCACCGGCAAGGATGCCGGTGGGCATATCCCATTTGGTGTGCACGGTCTGGACGCCGCGGCGGAGCTTGTCGTCATCCATGATGTCATCATGGACGAGCGTGAAGGTGTGCGTGACTTCGAGGGCAAGAGCGGCATGTAAAATATCATCTGAACTCCCCGGTCGGACGGCATCCGCAGCAAGCATAACAACCGCCGGGCGGAGCCGTTTTCCTCCCGCTTGGAGCAGGTGGGCCGAAGCCTTGTTCAGGTCCCCCGTCTTGTCGACGAAGTACCGGTCGATCATGTGATCGATGGTCTTTGCAACAGATTCCAGGTACAATGGAAGTTCCGACATCGTTTTCCTCACTCAATTGAGCTTTAGCCGCTCTCCGTTCTTCATCAGGTGCGCAGTGGAGTTTGGAGTGTACCCCATCTCACCGGCAAACTGGATGTATTCTGCGGTCATGATCAGGCTCCCGTGCGCCGGGATGACATGCTGGGGCTGCAGGAGCTGGATGAACTCGTAATGGTCCTCGCGGTATGCATGGCCGCTGACGTGGAGGTCTTCAAAGACCCGGGCCCCGACCAGCCGCATCCGTGCCTCGATGAGATGGCGCTGGCCGACGTTCATCGGGTTCTGGATGATATTGGCCGAGAAGATGACCTTGTCCCCCGGTGTCAGCAGGTACGGGGTATCGCCGGTCGCGATGCGGGTGAGGATCGAGCCGGGCTCTCCCTGGTGGCCGGTGACGATGGGCAGGAACTGCTCCTTGCCACCTTTCATGATCCGGCGCAGGGTCCGGTCGATCGTCCGCCGGTTGCCAAAAGCACTCGTGGTCCCGGGGAAGGATACGAGTTTCATCTGTTCGGCCGTGGTAGCATATTTCTCCATGGACCGGCCAAGAAGAACGGGTTTCCGGCCGATCTCGTGGGCGCATTCCGCGATCGTCTTTATCCGGGAGACATGGGACGAGTAGGTGGAGACGATGATGGCATTCTTGTCATCCTCGTACGTGGTGATGGTGTCACGCACGAGATCGCGGGCAATCCGCTCGCTGGGGCACCGGCCCTTTTTGCCGACATTGGTGCAGGCAACGATTAAGGCAAGCACGCCTTCCTTGCCGATCTGGCGGAGACGGGCAAAGTCCGGGGGTTCGCCGATGACCGGGGTCCGGTCCAGCTTGAAATCCAGCGCATAAACGATTGAGCCGTCCGGGGTGTGCAGTACCGGGGTGACCGCATCGATGATCGAGTGCTGGGTGCGGACAAACTCGAGGACCAGGTTTTGGGAGAGGTTATACCGCTGCCCGGCTTTGAGTGCCATGAGCTTGCCGGCGGTCCCGGTTTTGGTATCACCGGCCATCTCCTGCCGGATCAGCTCGGTGGTATAGGGGGTTGCGATGACCGGGGCATTGTAGCGCTGCGCCAGCATCGGGATGGCCCCGATATGGTCGATATGACCGTGCGAGCAGACAATGGCTTTCACGGTCCCTTCGACAGCGTTCAGCACCGAATCGTCAGGCAGTACCTTGATCTTCACCAGATCGGGGATATGCATCCCCGCAATATCCGCGTCCTCGTGTATCGTAGTCTGGTCAAGGCGGAGACCCATATCAAAGATGACGATCTCCCTGCCGCAGCGGACGGCGGTCATATTACGCCCGACCTCCTCATACCCGCCTATTGCAATAATTTCAATATCCATTTTTTTTCTCCGTATGTTCTGGTGGTTATTGTACCTTGAAAAATTCCCCTGTTCCGTTGAGGTTATCGTTTGATCCGTGCCGGATTATCCTTATCGATCAACTGCCGGGTCCTGCCGGTGATCTGGACGGATGCCTTCTTAAGATCGGTGACCCGTGACGATCCCGTGAGGAACATGGTCACCGCGAGTTCCCGGTGGACAGCATCGATCGTTTCAGCAAGGGCATCATCGCTCTCCATTGCCGGCTTCAGGAGGGGCAGGGCCATCCCGCAGAGATCAGCGCCGAACGCGAGTCCCTTTGCGACATCCATACCACACCGGATACCGCCCGAGGCGATGACGGGATTACCCGTTGCAAGCACCTCAGCGAGGCTGACCACCGTGGGAATGCCCCAGCCGGCAAAGTCCTCACCAAGCGACTTGAGACTTCTGTCACCCGACCGCCCGGTCTCGCCGGCACGGACGCTCTCGACTGCAGCCCACGAGGTGCCACCCCAGCCGCCGATATCAATGGCGGAGACGCCGGCTCCCCAGAGAGCCCGTGCGGTTGCAGCCGAGATGCCGCAGCCGGTCTCCTTGACGATGACGGGTGTTTTGAAGTTATGGCAGAGTTCCGCAAGGGCATCAAGGCAGCCGGTTGCATTGTGGTCGCCCTCCGGCTGGATGGCTTCCTGTAAGAAGTTTAAGTGAATCGCAAGGGCATTGGCCCCGATCATCTCCACTGCCATCTCCGCCCATTCGATGCCATGGTCCCGGAGCTGAACTGCCCCGAGATTGCCGACAAGGAAGGCATGCGGCGCCTCGTCCCGGACTACCGAGAACGTATCGGCAAGGGCAGGGTTCTCGAGGGCTGCCCGCTGGGAGCCAACCCCCATCCCGATCCCGTACCGTTCCGCTGCCCGGGCAAGCCGTGCATTCACCTCTTTTGTCCCGGGGTGACCCCCGGTCATCGCGGAGATGAAGAGCGGGGAGGAGAACCTGTGGGAAAGGAAGCGGCTTTGGATGTCTATTTTGCCCATGTCGCACTCGGGAAGTGCGTTGTGGACGAACCGGACATCGGAGAAGCCGGCGTCCCCCGACTCGACCTGTTCCTCTGCACAGATCCGCAGGTGATCGAGTTTGCGCGACGATGTGAACCGTTTCTTGTCTCCCATAGTTTTTTACTCCCCTCTCACCATGGTCCCGCCATGGGGCTTCCCACAAAGGAAATCTCCCACCCGCGAGACATGGAAGATGTCCGACCCGATCCCTGCATCTGCAAGACCGAGCAGTTCGTCAATCTTTCCCCGCATGCCACCGGTAACATCGGTGTGGGTCGAGCTGCCGATATGAAGGCCATCAATCGTACCCCGGGTTATGCGGGGCACGACCTGCCCGTCATCCAGAACGCCCGGCACATCGGTGGCAAGCCCCACGCGGCCGATCGAGAGGCCCGTGGCAAGGTATCGCACCAGCTGGTCGCCTGACACGATGCAGGCCCCCCGATGAAGGTCCATCACCACGTCGCCGTGGATCACGGGGACCATGCCAAGGTCAAGCATCTGCCGGAGGTGCCGGGTCTCGAACCCGACGAGCCTGCCGTCCTGTGCAATTCCCGTGTGGAGCGGGTGGACGCCGACCGCCTGTACGCCCTTCTCCCGCAGGGAACGGACCACCTCGTCGTTGAGACTGCTGACTGCCCGGTGGGTCACGAAGATCCCCTCGGTCTCCCCAGCCTTTGCCCCGGTATCCAGCCGGTAGGCCTTTGCCTCCGGGTGCCCGCAGGAACCGGCACCGTGGATGACCACGATCCCGTCCGTCCGTGCGCCGGCAATAGCCGTTGCTACCAGCGCGAGCTGTTCCCGGTTGACAGCGCAGTCTGCCCGCTTGTCGGTGATGACACTCCCCCCGAGTTTTAAGATACAGGCGTCAGACATTCTTCTCCTTGCGTGCGCCTTCGGTATCGATGCCGGTCACGATCGCCCGGGCATCGCAGCCCTCGATCGCCTGGGCAACCCGGTGCTTCAGCTGCTTGGGGCAGAGTGCAACCATGCTCCCGCCCCCGCCAGCCCCGGTGATCTTTGCACCGAACGCACCGGCTGACCGTGAGGCAAGCACCATCCGGGCGAGCTGGTTATGGCCGACCCCCAGCACTTCGAGGAGTGCATGGTTCATGTTCATGTAGCGCCCGAGTTCCCGGGGATTGTTGAGATGATGGATCCCGCTCATGGTCACCCCTTCGATGGCATTGAGGACCGGGTCCACGATCTCGGGATGTTTCTTCTTGAACTCAGAAACCTGCTCCACCATCCGGGACGTGCTGTGCGAGACGAGCGAGTCACCGATGACCAGGTGCATGTTCTGCGGCGGGAGACGGCGGCGGGAACCCCCGCTGATCAGGACAATCCCGCCAAAACTGGATACCGTGGTATCCGTGGGACTCGCCCTGCCCTTCTGCACCGTCTTCTCGATCTCAAACGCCATGTTCGCAATCTCTTCCCGGGTCTTGTTCAGCCTGAACTCGTCATTGATGGCGCAGAGCGTGGCAACCGTGACTGCTGCCGAGGACCCAAGACCCGAGGAACTGGGGATCTGGGAGTTGATGTACACGCTGCCAACGACACCCATCGCCTCAAAACACCCGTCAATATACGGGGATTTGGCCTTCAGGGCACGCTTGGTATCCCGCACCGTCACAAAGACCCGGGGTTTTATGGCCATTGCTATCCCGGGCTTTCCGTATACTACTGCATGTTCGCCGAACAAAAATACCTTGCCCGGCGCACTCCACGTTGCCACCTTCAGATCACCGCAATACCGGCATACCCCACGACTTCCCTGGTGTCGCCGGTCACATCCCCGCTGGTCGCATACCTGATGAGATCGGCACTCTTTGCCCCGAGTTTTTTGCAGCTCATCACCATCGCTGCGATCGGCCCATACCCGCAGGCCGAGACCCCGCGTTCACCGATACGCCGGTAGAACTCCTTCACATCAAGGGTCATGAGCGGTTCGATGGCATAGAGATCGTCATCCTTTGCCTTCTTCTCCGGCACATAATGGGAGAAATCGCTTGATGCAACGATCCTGACATCCCGTTTTGTCTGGTGAATCGCTGCAACGATCTGGTCCGCAAGGCGCTCTGCGCTGGGGAGATCCTGGAGACCCATCATGATCGGGACGATCCGGGCCCGGGGGAACCGGTACCTGATGAACGGGACCTGGACCTCGATGGAGTGCTCGTCACGGTGGGAGAGTTCGTCGATCTCAAGACCAAGAGCATGGATGAACTCCACGTCCGGATCAACCACCCCAAGCGGGGTCTCCCAGGGAACTGACGAGACACTGGTGAGATATCCCCGGTGGGAGGGGCCGATCACAATAAAGGTACCGGAAAAGTCAACAGATAGTGCATTGAACGCGTGGGCGGCAACCTGCCCGGAGTAGATGTACCCTGCATGGGGGGAGACTATCCCGAGCGCGGACTGATCTTCAGGTCTTGCCAGGGAGAAGAATTTTTCCAGCAGTTGTTCCAGATGAGACGGATCGCTGGGATAGAACATGCCGGCTACTGCGCATGTACGCATCTTCATCGGATCAACCCTCTGGTCCTTCTATTATATCCAGATATCGGTCACTAAAAAAAGGAGGACCGGATTTAAAACTCGGTCTCGAAGTCCTCTGAGGTGAGTGCCGTGGAGATGCCGCGGAGCCGGAGCATCTCGCGGGTTAAGAGGAAGTAGATCATCGAGAGCGCCTTCCTGCCCTTGTTGTTTGTCGGGATGACGAGATCGACGAACTTGGTCATGTTGTTGGTGTCGCAGAGGGCAACAACGGGGATACCGCACTGGACTGCCTCGTTGATGACCTGGGCGTCACCGATCGGATCGGTCACAACGATGACCTCAGGCTCGATGTAGGCGTCAAGGACGGGGTTTGTCAAAAGACCTGGGATGAACCTGCCGGTTGCGGACATGGATCCGATGGTGTCGGCGAACTTCTTGGCCGGGTACTGGCCGTACTGCCGGGAGGTGACGACAAGGATGTTGGGTGCCTCGAACTGGTTTAAGAACTTGGCAACGGTCTTGATCCGTGCGTCGGTTTCCCTGATATCAAGGATATACAGGCCATCACCGCGGACGCGGTAGATGAACTTCTTCATGTCCTCGCTCTTCTGCTGGGTACCGATGTGGACACCGGCTGCAAGGTATTCCTCAACGGGGATGAGCGGCTCTTTTAATTCAATTTCCATTTCATTTGCTGCTGTCATAGCTGTTCCTCAATGCGAATCAGTTCATTTAATTTTGCAATGCGTTCTCCACCCACGACACCACATTTCAAGAATACGCAGGAGAATGCGGTTGCAAGGTGTGCAATGGTTGTATCGGTTGTCTCACCGGACCGGTGGCTCATCACCGTGTCCATCCCATGAATATGGGCAAGCCGGACCGCCTCGAAGGTATCGGTTAAGGTCCCGACCTGGTTGGGTTTGATGAGGACGCAGTTGGCTGCGTCCGATTCGATGCCCTGCTGGATGCGGTCGACCTGCGTGACGAAGATATCGTCACCACAGACGAGGCAGCGGTCACCGATCTGGTTGTTGAGTTCGGAAAATGCGTCGAAATCGTTTTCATGAAGGGGATCTTCCACGTAGACCAGCCCGTATTTATCGACAAGTTCGGCGATATAGGCGATCTGGTCTTCAGTGGAACGTAACGTGGAGCGGTACTTGTAGTTCGATCCGTCCCACATCTGGCTTGCTGCAACGTCAAGACCCATGTCGACTTCCACATTCATCTCGTCGGCGACAAGTCCGGTCGCCTCGGCAATGAGCTCAAATGCGAGGGCATCGTCAATCTGCGGTGCCCATGCACCCTCATCACCCTTGCCGCAGGATTTGTGGTGTTTCTTCAACAGTTCCTTGACGTGACGGTGGACCGCCGCATTGGCGAAGACGGCCTCTTCGGTGTCCGATGCGCCGCCCGGTACAACAAGGAACTCCTGGATCTCGGTTGCTCCTTCCGCATGCGCCCCGCCGCCGATGATGTTGCCGAGCGGGAGGGGCAGCTCCTTTGCAAATGCGCCGCCAAGGTAGCGGAAGAGCGGGAGCCCGAGGGAGGATGCTGCCGCCTTTGCATTGGCAAGCGAGAGGGCTACTGCGACGTTGGCGCCGATCTCCGCAAAATCAGCAGTCCCGTCGATGTCACGGAGCTGCTCGTCAAACCCTTCCTGGTCGGTTGCGTCCATCCCGATCAGAGCGGGGATGAGGTTTGAGAGGGCGTTTTCGATTGCCTCGTCCGGTGCCCGGACTTTGGCCTCAAGCGACCCGGTGCTGGCACCGCCCGGGGCAGCAGACCTCCCAAACCCGCTTGAAGTATGGATTTCGGCCTCGACGGTGGCATTGCCCCTGCTGTCGAGGATCTTCCGAAGCTCAATAACCTCAATTGTCGTCATTTTGTATCTACTTCCTCTTTACGGTAATGGGGATGGTGTTGTTGTTGAATTCCTCGATGGCGATCTCCAAAGGATCGATCTTCGGCGTGGTGATGAGTAACGGAGCACCCATTGATATCTGCAGAGCCCTTGCTCCAATAATTCTTGCCCGTTCGTACCGGGTGTAAACCTGCGTCTGCATTCCTGTGTCCTCAGAATTTCCTAATTTTTAATAAATGGGGTCGCTGAGATTCGAACTCAGGTCACTGCGTCCCGAACGCAATAGGATGGTCCAGGCTACCCTACGACCCCTCAGTCATCAATTCAGTCTTACTGGTACGGGTTGAGCTCGTCTATGATCTCTTTGTGAGTCAGGAGCATGCGCCTGCAACAGTACCGGGAAATATTAAGATCGGTAAGGATCTTTTTGGGATCCTCGCCTTTCTCCCGTCGTGCCTTATACTCTTCCCACGCCGTGGAAATTGGTTTTCCGCAGGTGAAACATCGTACGGGTATCATTTAACCTCTCATCATATCTGTTATCTTAACGATAAGACTTTTGGAACTTCGCGCGTGCACCAGAGCCGTGCGGTTTCTTGGCTTCCTTCTGCCGGGAGTCATTGACCAGCAGCGTTCTGTCGTAAGCCAGGTAAACGTCCTTCATCTGGGGATCGTTGTGCCACTTGACGATGCCGCGGGCGAGCGCGGTCCGGACTGCCTCTGCCTGGCCCATGACGCCGCCACCGGCAACATCGATGGTGACATCGATGCCGTTGACTGCGTTCGGGACAAGGAGGATCGGCTCGGAGATCTTCATCCGGGTCGTGATGTTCCCGTAGGTCTCAAGGGGGACCGAGTTGACCCGGATCACGCCTTTTCCTGCCTTCAAGGTCGCCCGTGCGATTGCCGTCTTGCGTTTTCCGCTTGTGTTGATGATCTTTACCATGTGACAAGCCTCCTTAGAACTTTGCTCCGAGGAACGTGCACACTGCACCGAGCGTGACGTGGTTCGGGTTGTTCAGGCGGGTCATGTTCGCCTCTTCGGGCATCTCCATCTCTTTGCCGACAAAGTCTACCGGGATGCCGACGTAGCACTTGATGCGCTTCATCGCTTCAACGCCGCGGGGGCGCTTGTACGGGAGCATGCCGCGGATGGTCCGCTTCATGAGGTGATCAGGTCGGCGCGGGACAAACGGTCCCCAGTGGGATCCACTGGCGCCGCGTTCCCGCTTGTGCCGGTAGTTGGCGAGCACGCGGGCACGGCTGCCGGAGATGATCGCCTTCTCTGCATTGACAATGGCAATCTCTTCGCCGTCAAGACCGCGCTTTGCAACAATGCTTGCGAGCCTTCCGAGGAGCATGCCGTCACCGTTGATTACTGTAACCATGTCTTCTTCACCTCAGGATCCGGACACCGCTGCCTTTCGGGTTGTCGTTGATGAGCTGTTCGATCGTCATGCACTGCCCTTTTGCGTCCCTGATCTTGCTCGAT
Source organism: Methanoregula sp. (assembly GCA_041305785.1). GTDB lineage: Archaea > Halobacteriota > Methanomicrobia > Methanomicrobiales > Methanospirillaceae > Methanoregula. Next base: position 17,126 of record JBFYKS010000232.1, read on the forward strand.
GCTGATGCTGAAAAGTTCAGCGCCGCGATCTTCACGGACTGCTCCAGCACACCGCTGCCCAGGACTTTTCCGGGAACGATGATGATCTCACCGTTCTGGGCATAGCGGTTGATCTTGGACAGGTTGACCTCCGCATAGTTCCTGTTCGGGGTCTCCAGCCTGTTTGCAATCTCGCGCCAGATCTTGGCCTCATTCTCACGCGACTTGTTTTTTAAGAGCGAGATGAGGGTGGTAAGACGGGGGTTCGTCTTCTCTACAATTCTTGTCATTTCCTGTCATCCCCTGATAATTCGCCAAGCTGTTTCTCCAGCTCGTCTGCCTGCTCCCGTATATACGTAAGCGCACGATTCATGATCTCTCTTGCCGGCAGGGACCCGTCGCTCTCGACCACGAATATGAAGCGGTCTTTCTCGGCGGATATCCTGATTGCCGGCTCATCCCCGATACCGCTTGCAAGGCAGGCCCTTTCACAGAGCCGGCACAGCGAGCACTCGGGGAGTTTGCCGTTTATTACTCCGACTTTCTTTCCCTTGACTTCGAGAATGTCACGGGGGCACTCGTCAACGCAGTTGCCGCAGGCGTCGCAGGCATCGCTCACGGTGATGACGGGGTAGTTCTTGTACCCGCATACCAGCGTTGGCTGCCATTTTGCGTGCGCCCGTCCCGTGTTGAGGATGGCGCGGGCTTCGATGACCAGTTTCTGCCCTTTCGTGAGTTTCACGATGGGGATATTGTCGTACACCGGTGCAGCGTTTGGGTCCTGCGGGATGAGGTCGCTTGACGTCACCGTCTTGGGGCCCTCAACGCTGAGGGTGTAGGTCGACGTACAGCCCGGGCATCCTGCCCCGCCGCACGAACATTTGTCCTGGGTCGTGTAAGTGGCTAAATCGGTCTTGATGGGAATGAGCCCGAGACGGTGGGCCAGCATCTCGTCGAAGAGTGCGCTCGTGTTGTCATAGATGCGCACATCCTCGATTGCAAGAGTTGGTACCTCACCGATCATTGCCCGCCGCATGGCGTTGGCAAACGCGGTGCTCGCTCCCGAAAGGGTGAATCGTGCGAGGGAGTCGTCCAGACTGGCGAATTCAATCTCCATCAGACTCTCCTTCCTCTCCTGCCGCCCTTGGTCCGGCACGAGTCATGGGGAATCGGTGTTACATCCTCGATACGGCCGATGCGCATGCCGGCACGGGCAAGTGCACGGATTGCTGCCTGTGCGCCGGGTCCGGGGCTGCGCTGTTTTCCCCGACCGGGGGCGCGGACCTTGACGTGGACACCGACGATACCCTTCTCACGGGCAGACTGGGCAACATTGGATGCCATCTGCATTGCCGCATAAGGAGAACTCTCGTTCCGGTCCTGCTTGACGACCATGCCACCGCTGCTTTTTGTCACGGTCTCTGCTCCGGAGAGGTCCGTAACGGTGATGATGGTGTTGTTGAAGGACGCAAAGATATGGGCGATACCCCACTTTTCCTTGTCGTTTGCTGCCATATTATCTCACTCCTGCAGCCTTGGTAATCCGCGACTTCTCGGCGTGGGAGTCGGAGACGAACGGGGAATTGCCGTAGTAGGTGACCTGCGCTTCCTCGACCCGGGTTACCCGGTAGCTGGGGATGCTGGTGCGCCTGCCATTGATGGCAATGTGCCCGTGGGTGATGAGCTGGCGTGCCTGCTTCGGCGACCGTGCGAGACCCCGGCGGTAGACAATCGTCTGGAGCCGGCGTTCGAACTGGGCCTGGACCTTGAGCGAGAGGACCTCATCGATACCTGCGTTGGGCCCGAGAAGACCTGCACGCTGGAGGTGACTGATGAGCTCTTCCTTCTTGCTGTCGTACGTTGCCTTGTGGGCAGGGTTCGATCCAAGTGCCAGCAGGGCACGGGCTGCCGTGCGATACTTCCGCAGCATGCTCTGGGCCTTCCAGACCTCGCGCTTGTTCCGGAGACCGTATTCGATGACGAGACGGGTCTCGGCCTCGATCCGGGTCTTCTCGAACGGGCGCTTGGGGGTCTGGTAGGACTTGTGGTTCTTACCTGGGTATCCCATGGTTAGCTACCTCCTGCAGATTTCCTCTTGACACCGACGGTCGAACCGGTTCTGCCGGTGGACTTGGTGCGCTGGCCACGGCATTTCTGTCCGGTCTCATGCCGGATGCCACGGTAGCAGCGGATCTTTCTCATGAGGTTGACATCCTCGTCCTTGGTGAGTGCTACGTCGGGGCCGAGCAGGTGCCTGGTCTCGCCGGTGTACACATCCTTGGGGCGGTTTGCCATCCATGATGGGATCTTCGATGCATATTGTTCAACAGCAACGCGGAGACGGTCAACCGACGCATCGTCAATGCGGCCGAGCAGTGCATACTCGTCCACGTTTGCCATGCGGGTTAAAACCGATGAGGTATGCCTGCCAACACCCTTGATGCCGGTGAGGGCTACTCTCACTGACTTGGTTCCATCGAGATCGGTGGTACCAACCCTTACGAAATACTTAATGTCTTCTTCCTGAGCCATCCAATCCCCTCGATTGTGAGACTGTCTCTTTTAGCGCTGAGGGGGAGATTTGAACTCCCGAGTCCTTTCGGACACAGGTTTAGCAAACCTGCGCCATACCAGGCTTGGCTACCTCAACAGAGGAATCTCGCATCTTACTACAGACACTCGCAGCGGATGATCCACTGCTCCATGAATGGTGCTTTATTATATGGTAAGGTTGGGGTAATAAGTGTTACGGAGAGATCAATCCCTGATAGAAGAGTGAACTCTTCACCCGATCAGGCACCGTCAACTCTACAAGATACTGTCAGAAAAACGGGAAACCTGAAATTTCCTCTATATTGATAGTGCATATTTGCCGCACTCGCTTTTCTGAGTATCTTAGTAGGGGTCACATGCTATTTCAAAAGAGTCCTGGGGCGGTGACCGGATCAAGAAATGTCATTGTAACACTCAGGATATATTGTAAAATATTGTCCGGGATTGGGAAGATATCAATACCCGATAACCTTCAGTTCAGGAATCTTCTCAAAGTGCCGGTCGCGGGTGATGATCTCCCCGTCATAACAAAGGGCAATGGCTGCAATCGCTTCATCGAAATCCCCGAGGGGATTTCCGGTAAGACAGAGTCCCGCAGCAACCCGGCCATATGCCTGGTACACGTTTTCATCGAGCGGAAGCAGGGTGAACAGATCAAGAATCCGTTCTGCTTTTTCGACATTTCCGGGGTTCTTTGAAACGTATGCACCTTTGTATAATTCCATGGCGGTTATAGCGGTTGTACAAAGTGCGATACCCTGTTGCTCGTACTCTTCAAAAAGCCCGATTGCGGTGCGGTTCCGCCTCATCATATCGATGAGGAATGATGTATCAGCAACCGGCATCAGAACTCAACCTTACGAAGCTTGGCTTTCCGCATCTCCCGCGAGACCATCTCTACGGAATCGGCAAGATCGGAACAGTCCCCAAGTTCGGCAAGAACTTCTGACAACTTCCGCTTTACGGGATAATATTTTACAATCACTTCGGAGAAACTCGTCTTTTCGTTCTTCTTGAGGTTCTTCAGCCGCTCGTACGCCTCCTCAGTGATGCTGATCGTTTTGGTGGCCATGATCAACCCTGTGTATGTATGTGTATTTAAAAATAATTATGTAAAGGATTTGCCGGATGCTCCACACATCCCGACGCCAGCAGAACCGCTGCGAGAGAAGGCAGCAGGGCAATTGCCGGGCTGAGTGGAGTCATGGTAACCCGGGTAGAGAACACTGAAGAGGCGTGACGGTGATATCACGCTTTTCGTAGATGCCTGCGTTTGTAAAAGAATCCGTGATGACGATATCCAGGGAACAGGAGTCCCCATAACGGGCATGGGATTTTGTGGTTTTGTTGACAACCATGCTTTCCCCGGGGTTTAAGGTGATGATCTGGTTCCGGTATTCCAGAGTAACCGTCCCATTACTGGTGATATCAGTGATTGTAACACCATCCTCAAACGAGCGGGGAAGGAATAATACCGGTATCGCAGTACCTGCCCCCTCGCGGGTATCATCATTCATTGAATACATCATGAACGCCGGGCCGATGGCATCGGGCAGAAAAGAGCACTGATGTACGATCAGTTGCCCGGTTCGCGCATCAAAAAAGTTCAGGGGCATTTGTTTGAAGATGTTGGGAGGGCATGAGCCCGACACGGTCACCCATTGTTCATCAACCGCATGGATGAAATATACGTATTTCCCCGAGAGCATGATCTGGCTCTGATCAGTACATGCCGCAGTGAGGACGAGCGGTAGTATTACAAGAAGCAGGGCGAGGGTTGTGCGGAGCTGGGTCATGGTCTTTTACCTACCGGACCGTGATGGTCATATTTTTCGACCGGGTCTCCCACGGCGTCGTCCTTGTCAGCGTTGCAATGTAGATCCCCTTAACAGTATATAGGTGCTGCGGGTTGGGATCATAGGTAAACGAGCCATCACCGAATTTCCAGTCGCCCACCGCGGGGGCACCCGTGGAGGTGTCATGGAAAACGACGAGAAGCGGGGCAGAGCCATCCGTCACACTTGCGGTAAAGTCCGGGACCGAGTACGGCGGGTGGACGAGAATATCCCTGGTCCTCGTGCTGACGGCGCTGCCTTTCCGGACCGTAAGGGTCACATGCTTCAGGGTATCCGGCTCGGTTACGCTCACAAAGGTGTGTGCCGGGCTCTGTTCTGTCGAGAAGTTTCCGTCATCGAAATCCCAGTACCAGGAAGTCGGCGACCCGGTCGAGGTATCAAGGAATCTGACGGTATAGGGGGTGATCCCCTCAGCGGAAGTTGGCGAGAAATCTGCTTTCAGGTTGGAGGGCCCGGAAGGTGCGGGTGTCGTTGTCTGCTTTGCAGGAGTAACGGAAGGATTTTTGGAGATTGTACTTACAGGCACGACCGCCGGAGTCACGGATGGGTATGCGGGGTCCGGCGATGGCAGGACCGATGCAGGGACTGGTGAGGCTGGATCGCTAGATGTTACCGTCAGGGTAAAATCCCCGCAGCTCGGGCACAGTAATTTCTCACCGAACGGGTAGTACGGAGAATTCCTGTTGCCCAGGTCCATGTCACGGTAACAAAGCTCCAGCGGGAAACGGTATGATCCCGGCGGGGTTTCTGCGGTCGTTGATATAATGAGTTGATTGGTATCCTGCTGGAAATTCCTCCCGGTTATCACCGGTTGGGCGAAGGCGAACCCAATCCCTTCCGGTATCGGGAGCAGCTGGCCGGGTTCTGTCTCCAGCGGGAACGTGTAACCGGGCCCTTTGAGACGGGCAGGAACCCTGAACTCGATCTGCCGGATCCCGCCACCATAGTTTCTCAGGGAGAGATTGACAGCCTTCTTCTCCCCGGTCTGGATCGCGATCTCATGCGATTCGATCTCCCACGAAGGGATGCCCTGCATGTCCCGGGTCTGCGAATGCATGAAGCACCATTTCTTTACATTTACTGCATCGCTGAGACCGGGCATGTCAGATCCATCTGCCGATACCTTCACAAGGAACGAATAAGAAGGGTTCTTCATCCAGACACCTCCCCCATCCTCCAGATTCCCGCTCTCTCCCGTTACATTGGGTCCGGTAGTTACCGTGAAACGGGAGGTGTAGACGGTCGAAGGTTCAGCGGTGAATTCATCCGGCTCGATCACGGCACTGATAATATCTGCTGAAAGGGGGATTTCCGTGAGATCGTTATAGTAGGACACAGGAACAACCGTGTATTTTACCCTCTGTGGCCCCCTGTCGCCGGTTATCAGCGTGAAGTTCGTTGAATAGGTTTCGGAATCCTCCGTGCATTCATAGGATCCAATAAAACTATCCTCAAAGGATGACAGTGGCAGGGAGGGCCGGAATGATCCGGACAGCGGAACCGGATCTACCGGGAAGACGGGATCGGGCCATGGATTCTGGAGTGGGTCTGATGTACCCGCAGATGCCCCGGGTAATGCAGGGCCAGTTGAATTATTATCCGAAATAACACCATAAGGCATGATACATCCCGCCGCGAGCACTATCGCCCCGGCAAGCAGCAGCAGGACAAGGGTCGGGCGGAGCGGAGTCATAGCGAGGTCCCCGTAGTTTCAATCGGGAGTGGGCGGGCATCTGTGATATTGAAAAACTGAAACGCCGATGCGTACTGGACAACTGCAATAACGTTGACCATATACCTGTCCTGTTCGAGCCATTCTGTATTTACGGAAAACTGCCATGTGTTATTCCCCGGCGTCCCGTTCATCACAGTAATCTCTGCGGGCATAACTGAGCGCTCAACCTCACTCGCCCGCATCCTGGCAAGATACGCCGGGTCTGTGCGATCTAACGTCACCAGAAGAACATCACCTGGCGCAAGGTTTGTCGTACCGGAGATGATGAATTTATCACCGATTACATGATTCTCAACCGGATCGATCGTTATCCACGGGGTCGTATTGACCGATACCTGATTTATTCTGGATTCCGATCCCGCAGTACACCCCGCCGCGAGCACGAGCACTCCGACAAGCAGCATCAGGACAAGGGTCGGGCGGAGCGGAGTCATGGGGGAGCCACCGGATATGTAATTCCCTGAAAAGTCAACAGCATCCCATAAATAAACTATGAAATATTCTTGCGCAGGGCATTGTACCCGGCCGGCCCCTTCCGTTCCCGCAACGCAAAAGGGGGGTCGGGCGGGTACAGATCCCGCGCAAGCACCCGCGACAACCGCGGGGGCAGTCACAGGCAAACCCCCGGTCCATTGGGAGAAGAGACTCCCAAAACCATGGCCGGATCATGAAAATATTTAGAGCGAATCGCACAGTCCAAAAGAAAAAACAGGTTGATCCCCTGCCCGACCCCCCTTTTCGCTACTGCCAAAAATACCATGATTTCTAATGGAAACTCCGATGTAATTATCTCCCGTTTTCCCTCCATCGGAAGCCGAGGGGGGTCGGACAGGGGACATGATCGAATCGACCGGACGATCGCGATTGAAAATTTTTCCGGAAAGAAACGTACCGGGTTATCCCAGCTCGAACGTGGTCACGCCAAAGATCTCATCCAGAGGCAATGATACCGGCTCCTTCCGGGTATAGAGCCGGGCAGTAAAAAATACCGGCACCATCTTCCGGTCCTCCACGAGCGCGACTGCATCGGCATTCGGCCGGGGTATATCGAGGAAGAACGGCTCGCCCGGAATACCGGCAATAAGCCCGTTAAGGATCAGCTCCGCGGTTGCCCGGTCCTTTGCAAAGAGCGGACCGATCTTGTAGCCGGTATAGCATTTCCGCCGAACCCCGTACCCAAGGATCTTCCCGACACGGTCAAGGCGTGCGAGCCCGAAGTGACCTTCCTGACCAATCCAGCAGCGGAGGAACTGCTCCCGGCGGGCCGGAAAATGTGCGGTATCGTAATCGAGGAGGTCCGCAAACCTCACGTCATGGAGGGGAGTGAGCCCGTCCGGCACCTTCCCGCCACCTGTCCCCTCATACCGGGCATTGTTGTAGTGCAGAAAGAGGAGGCCGGACGCCTCATACTTTGGCACCATCGCCACCACTCCGTCCACACCGAGCACCCGGTCGCCGGCATGGCTCATCGCGTACCGGGCAAGCTGCATCCCGACACCGCTCGAACGGTGGGCCGGGTCCACGATATAGAAGCCGCCAAACGAGAAGCGGTTGTCGTAGTTCACGACCGCAGCGGTGCCCACGATCCTGCCGTCCAGTTCAGCACAGAAGAACCCATCCGGGTCCACTGGCCAGAAGCATTCAGCGTCCATAAGCCCCGGGTTCCAGCCCTCAGCTGCTGCCCATTTCACCGCAAGCGGGAGCTCCTCTTTTCGCATTACCCGGATCCGCATACTGTCCATCTGATCACAACCTGTCGGGATATTGATCAGAATACTACATACAGGTGACGGTGAAACACCACATCATCACAAGACCCGGTCTCCCTCACTCCTGTTGTACGTTATTTCCAGTACTGGTGAGCCTTTTTACTATCAGTAATTTACCGGGGTATCGGACAATCAATTGAAAAAAAGAGAGTTTTATAACGCATTCACGAGTGAGTGCCGGGTAACGATCCCGGCAAGCTTACCCTTCTCCATGACCGGGAGGGCGCTGATCCCATTCTTGAGCATGATCGCGACCACATCGGCGGCACTTGCCGAGCGTTCTACGGTGATGAGCGGGGCGCTCATGATGTCCTTGACGAGCATATTCCGGATGCGGTGATCCTGGTGGTTCTCATCCACCGCTTCACGGAACTTCCGCATCGCGACTGCGACATCGGTCTCAGTCACCATCCCGGTATACTTCTCGTTCTCGGAGACCACGAACCGGGTGATGTTGTCATCCAGCATCCTGCGGCGGAGATGGACAACCCGTTCCTGCGAATCGATGGTTACCACTTTCTCAATCGCGCTGCCGATCCCGTCATCGGGTACGTATTTCTTTAAGAGATCGCCGGCCGATACCTGCCCGATCAGCTTGTGTTCCGCGTCATAGACCACCACCAGCTTGTAGTGCTGGAGCAGGGGGATGAGCACGTTAACATTCTCATCGGGGTAGACACTGGTGAAATCCTCCTTGACCACGCTTGCTACGTGGATAGCTGTCGGAGCAACGCCTGCGTTCTGTTTGCTGCCCAGCTTCTCCGCGATTGCCTGCCGGGATACGGTCCCGACAACGGTATTGTTATTGACTGCAATGAGCGGGTCGAGACCCGAATCGAGCATCTTGTCGAGTGCTTCGGTGATCTTTGCAGATTTTGCGATGGTTACTGGTTTTACCATTACGTCTTTGATAAAAACTTCTTTTGTCATTTCGCCACTTCCTTTATGATATCATCTCGTTTTATGATTCCAGATACGGTGTCATGCTCCATGACTACCAGGCTGTTGACATGGTGTTTTCCCATCAGTGCGATGGCGTCCGGAAGCAGGGTTTTTGGAGAGGTGGTGATGACAGGACTCGTCATCACATCCCCTGCCGTAACCGATGCAACCGCAAGCAGGCCCTGCCCGCTGGCTCCGTCCGCCGTCCGGTGTCGTGAGATCGTTACTTCTTTTCCTGCTGCACCTGATACTTTTGGCTCGTTTGCATAGAACGCCAGGTTCGTCTCGGTGATAATGCCGGCAAGTGCCCCGTCATCTTCCATGACCAGCACCTTGTCGTGGCGTTCCCGCATCACGGTGATCACATGATCGAGCGAGTGGTGGCGGTTCACGATCGCCACATCCTCCATCACGTCCTCAACCGGGCAGACCAGCTGCCGGACAAGGGCGGATTTCATCAGATCGGTCTTGGTGATAATTCCTTCCACCTTCCCGCCGTTCACGACCGGGACGCTGCTTATCATCTTCTCAGCAAAGGCCCGGGCGATGGTTTTTACCCCGGTATCGGGCGCCACCGTGAGGGGATCTTCCGTCATCAGTGCACCCACCGGGATCCGGTCCAGCGGACGGCGGCGCCAGGCCGCTTCGCCCTGCTGCATCCGGTACGCGATATCTTTCTTGGTGATGATCCCCCGCAGGGCTTCATCTTCCATGACAAGGAGCCGGGAGATCTTGTGCCGCACCATCAGGTTCCGTGCGTGGGCAACAGTTGCATCCGGAGCCACGACAAAGACCGGGGCTGCCATTACATCTCGAGCCAGCATCTTCTTTTCACCCCACTGCAAATGCCCGGACCAGGTCAAACTCGGTAACGAGCCCGATCAGCCGTGAATCCTCGATCACGGGGAGTGCCCCGATGTTCTTCTCAAGCATCTCCCGCGCTGCCTCGTTGATGTTCTTTTCAGGTGTGGTCGTGGAGAGTTCACGGGCAATGAGCGTTCGTACGGGAAGCGCGGTCACCTCGCCAATATTTCCGGTCTCCAGCCGGGTGAATACCTCCCGGCTCCCGAGATAGCGCATGATGTCAGTGGCAGTAACGATCCCATACAGGATATCATCGCTCACCACCGGCAGGCGCCGGAAACGGTACTTCGTCATGTCGCGGGTGACGGTTGCAATGGGGCAGTCGGGGGCAGTCACCCGGAGGGTGGAACTCATCACGTCCTCGACATTGAGCGAACTCCGCTCAGCGCCAAGAATCCGGAGCACGTCCCGTTCGGTGACAATTCCGGCAAGGACGCCGTCCTTGTCCACGATGGGGAGACCGCCGATCTTCTTTTTGATGATAACGTCAACCGCATCGCTGATCCGTGCATTGTCCATGAGCGTCTCGGGCTGCTGCGTCATGATGGTGCGCACGCTCTCGTTGACCGCCGCAAGCAGGTTGCCCCCGTGCCGAACCTTGACCAGCTGGTACTTGTCACCCCCGCCCATGAAATTGATGACATCCCCGGAGGTGATAATTCCCCGGAGCTTGCGTGTACCGGCATCGGTTATGGGAAGACGGCGAAAACCGCACTTCGTCATCTGTTCGGCGGCAGCCATGATGGTCCGGGTTGGCGGAGAGGAGATTACATCCTGCGTTGCGATCGCCATGATCTCGCCGTCCTGTTTCACGATATGGGATTTGAACTCTACCGGTCCTCGGTCGAGTTTTCCCTGCATCTTCAGGAGCCGGTCGCCCTGTTTGATGCCCCTGGAATTCTGGTGCATTATCGCCCTCCTTAAGGCATGATGACTTTGTTTATGGATTCATGCCGGGTATTCCCCGGGTTTCTATTCCCTTACGCCAGTGCCCGCAACACATCGTGGCGGTTGATGACCCCGACCATCCGGTCCCCGTCCATCACCGGCAGCATACTTACATCATGTGCCACGATCAGTCCGGCTGCCGCACTGATCGGTTCGTCCGGGCCGATGGTGATGATATTGCGGGTCATCACCGTCTCGATCCGGGCCTGGTTGTGCTGCGCAATCGCCGACCGCACCTTCCGGGCGGAGATCAGGTCGCGGCGCGAGATTATCCCGGCAAGCCGCTTTTTGATAACCACCGGAAACGTGGTAAATCCGCTTTCAAGGATCATCGCGTACACCTTCTGGATCTCGTCCTCCGGTGCCGCTGATACAACCTTGGTGGACATCTGGTCCGCGACATTCCCCGACAGCTCGTGACGGGAGATGATGACCGGAAAGAGATCCGCAAGCAGGACGCCTCCGATGATGTGCGGCTCGCTGTTGACAACCGCTGCACTGTCCGTGCGGTAGTCCCGCATCATCGTTACCACAGCCTCGATGGAATCCCCGGCATGAACCGCCGGCGCATCCTTGATGAAGCCTTCCACGGTCACATTCGACTTGGTCGCTGTCACCCGGAGACCGTCCGTGATATCGATATAGCCGAGGAGATTTGCTTTTTTGTCCACGACATAGACTTCACGAAACCGGTCGTCCCTTAAGATCTGTCGCGCCTTGGTTATCTGGTCGGTATGTTTCAGCACAGGGATCTCGATGATGAAATCCTGTGCCGTCCTCATGTAAGGTTTTCCTCCTCACGGCAGCGGGCGCAGAGCATGAGGTTGTCAACCCGCTTTAAGTCGTCGGACATATTGCTGCAGCGGTTGCACATTCCCGGCTCGATGAGTTCCTCGCGGTTGATCTCGATGAGTTCTTCAAGAATGTCATTGACTGCGCTGGAGACGGTCAGGAGGTCCCGGACGGTGACGATCCCGATAACCTTGTCGGTATCATCGACAACCGGAAGTCTCCGTACCTTATGCTTCACCATCATGTGGGCAGCACACCCGACCGTCTCGTCCGCACTCACCGTGATGAGTGGCGTACTCATGATATCGTTCACACGCACCGTACTTGGCTTGAGGTCCTTTGCTACCACCTTGCAGTTGATGTCCTCCTCGGTAACAATCCCGATAGGCTTGTTGTGTTCGAGGATAATCACGCTTCCCACGCCTTCATTGCACATGGTCTTTGCCGCTTTTGCGACAGTGGCTCCGAGGGGAAGGGAAGTTGGATTGCGAATCATGACTTCCCGCAGGGGAACTTTGGTCTCAAACCGGATTGCATTGGATGTCTTTTTCATGAGTCACCTCCTAAAAAGTGCCTTTACAATTAGCATACTCCCCTCCCTTTGTATAAATCCATTTTGGCAGGGGCAACACGTCATGCTCCACAGTAATACCAGATCTGCACCGGGACACCCTTCCGCCGGGCAGGACCGCATCCGTTACGAGAAACCTAATAAAGTGCGTATTCTATACAGTACCTACGTATCAGCAGAGATCCACACTACCCGGATACATCCCCGGGGAATCGAGGTGTCAATTGAAG
>JBFYKS010000233.1:0-3052 GCA_041305785.1 Methanoregula sp.
CTCAACCCATTCTATGGTTCCCTCGCGGTTCTTCTTTGGCTCTGCATTGACCCGTATCCAGAAGGTACTGCCGTCTTTCTTCTTCTGGAGGACCTCAAAATTCCGCACGGATCCCGCGGTCTCCAGTTCCCGGATAAACCGCTGTCGGTCTTCTGGATTCACATAGGAATTCAGGACCGGGTTTTTTAAGAGTTCATCGAGAGAATCATAGCCATACATCCGGACAAGGGCAGCGTTGGCCCACAAAAATCTGCCCGGCTGCTCCAGTTTGTTCCGGTACACCCCGATGGGCAAATTCTCAACGAGCGTCCGGTACCGGTTCTCGTTTGCCCGGAGCATCTCCTCGAGTCTCTTCTGAACGGAGTTATCCGTAAGAGACAGGATGACCAGCTGCGTTTCGGGCACCTGCCTGAGTGAGAGGGCAATGGGCAGGTGCCGGCCGGTTTTGTCACACAGGTCAAGGGTGCAGGGGGCAACAGAGGCCTGCCCGCCGGTTTTTTCCAGTTCCCCGAAATACCGGTCCGCTTTTTCGCGATCTTCGGGCGCTACCAGATCCTGCCAGCTCAGGGTATGCCCGATCTCCTCCTGCGACCAGCCGCTCAGCTGCTCGAACCTGCGGTTGATGAAGAAAAATTTCCCGTCCTTGTCGATGAGGGCGGTTGCAACTGCAGCATGCTCGAAAATATCATGGTAGATATCAGCTGGCACTTCCGGTACGGCAGCAGAACGTCTTATGGATTTTTCATTGAGGATCTTTTTTAATTCTCTCAGCATTTGCGCGTTTCACCGTTCCGGTTTTTGCCCCTCGCAGATCCCTGCAGCCGGCGTGTATGGGCGGATATTCAGGGCACCCGCATATTTCTCGTCTTTATTGGGCAGGCGTGTTCATATAATTAATTCCTGCGTCGTGTAAACGGCCAACCGTCAACAACCCGGCGCCCTTTTTGGAGAAAAATTGTCCATGAGGTGTACCTTTTTAATTCTGCCCGGCCTTTACAGGTACAGGTATACCTATGGCAATTGACTGGTACAAGGAATTTGTCGACCTGACGTATGAACCGGCAAAGGACGAACTCGTCTGCCTCTTTTACTTTGAACCTGCTGCCGGGATCAGCGGGAAGGAAGCGGCAGGAAGGATCGCATCCGAGAGCTCGACCGGGACATGGACCACCCTCTTCACCATGCCCCCGCGGATGAAGGCGCTCGAGGCAACTGCTTTCGAGATTGAAGGCAATGTCGTCAGGATTGCGTACCCGCTCGATCTCTGGGAGGAGGGCAATGCCGTCCAGCTCCTCTCGGGTATCGCCGGGAACATCTTTGGCATGAAAGCGGTGAAGAACCTCCGGCTCATCGATGCCACCCTGCCGCTCGCCTACCTGAAGCACTTCAAAGGACCGCACTTCGGCAATGACGGAATCCGGAAAATGATGGGGATCAAGAAACGCCCTCTCACCGGTGCCGTACCCAAGCCAAAGGTCGGCTTCTCGGCAAAGGAGCACGCGGAGATCGGGTACGAGACCTGGATGGGCGGGTTCGATTTCGTCAAGGACGACGAGAACCTCACCTCCATGTCCTTCAACCGGTTTGATGACCGCGTGAAGTACATGACGAAACTGCGGGACAAGGCGGAGAAGGAGACCGGCGAGAAGAAGTCGGCGTTCTTGAACATCACCGCGGATGTGGAGACCATGAAGAAGCGTGTCGACCTGCTTGCCGAAAACGGCTGGAACTACTGCATGATCGATGTGGTTGTTGCCGGCACGGCTGGCGTGATGACGATGCGGGACTACTGCTCGGACCGGGGCATTGCGATCCACGCCCACCGGGCCATGCATTCTGCTTTCACAAGGAACCGGAAGCATGGCATCACCATGCAGTTCCTGGCAAAGATGATGCGTCTTGTCGGCGTCTCGCAGATCCACAGCGGGACCGCGGTCGGGAAACTGACCGGTTCCAAAAAAGAGTTACTTGCCCTTGCAGACCTTCTCCGCGAGAAGAAGACAAACGCCGTCGAGGGGATGCTGCTCGAACAGGACTGGGGGAAGATCAGGAGCGCGTTCCCGGTCGCGTCCGGCGGCCTGCACCCCGGCCTTGTGCCGGATGTGCTGGACATTTACGGCACCGAGATGGTGCTCCTCGTCAGCGGCGGCATCCACGGCCACCCGAAAGGCACAAGGGCCGGGGCACAGGCTACGATCCAGGCAATGGAGGCGTGGGAGGAAGGCGTGAGCCTCGAAGAGAAGGCAAAGAAGGCAGTGGCGCTCAAAGAAGCGCTGGGCAAATGGGGTCACTATAAGCCGGTGTGACCCGCGGTCTCACGTTTTTTCCAAACCTTTTTTTCTCCTGCTCCGTTCTCACCCGCTCGGGGTTTGTTCCGGCTGCCGTATGTCACTATCGCACCCTGCAGCCCGGATTGTTTTATATCCAAAAAAACCAGGATTTTGTATGACTGATATGCCAGCAATCACTGTTATCGATGTGCAGCCCATGGAGGTTCTCGGGACCCAAAAGACCGGGACCTATGCCCTCATCCCGGAACTCCTGCTGAAGGTCGTAAATTACATGATGGAGAACAACATCCCGATCACCGCTCCCCCGCTCTTCATCTGCCATGAAACATCTCCTGAATGGGTAAAAGAGGCCAACGAGAACGGTACGGCACAAGTCGAGATCGCCTGGCCGGTAACCGTCCACTCATCCGGCAGCGGCGATATCAGGAGATACGCCCTTCCCGGTGGCCGGATGGTGCACACCGTTCACAAAGGTCCGTACGAGACCTGCGAACCGACATACCTTGCGGCGCTCGCATGGATAAGGGACCATGGCCTTACCATAAATGGCCTGGTCCGTGAGGTCTATCCCAACGACCCCCGAACCGTTCCTCCGGAGGAGATCCTGACAGAGATCTATATTCCGGTTGCCTGACCGGGTCCCCCGGTACAGGGATCCGGCTGATCCTGATCCGGCAGGAAATTTTCCCTTGCCCTCAATGGGAACAGCCTTTAAAAAAATCCTGGTGAGGGGAGTATTAAATAGACGGATGCTGAACAAC
>JBFYKS010000234.1:0-7976 GCA_041305785.1 Methanoregula sp.
AAAAAAAGGTAACGTTTTTCATAGTTCGGGTGTGAACCCCAGTGGTTCATGCCTGTTTCTACAGAGCATTTTTTTTAAATTGAGGGATTATTCCGGCGCATCTCTTCCGGGTGTGGCGGCACCCGGATCAATTACACAAACTATATTCAGGTCGTTGTCTTCCTACAGTAGGATGAAAAGAACACTCACGGTTTTCACGATTCTCGTGCTGGCTCTCCTTGTTGCCGGATGTACCACCACCGGGTCATCCCCGGCTTCCGGGACTTCCCCTACGGCTGCGGTCACGGCCGCGGCAGCCGCTGCCCCTGCTGCCACGGCTTCTTTGGAATCCGGCAGCGCCGCGGGAACGACTGCGGTTTTCGATGCCCATGATACGGGCGTCCGTTACCACTTTTCCGACTCGGACATGGACTTCCATTTCGGCACCCTGGTGCTCGGATCTGCGGTGAACCATGGCGTTGAGATCGGTGAAGCGTTCAACACGGCAGCAAAGATCAGGGACGGCGATGCTGCAAGCTGGCAGGACGAATGGTTCAGCATGGCACAGCGTGCCGAGGCCCGTGGTGAACAGTCGCTTGCGGCCGGTCACGCGGTCAGTGCCCGCGACCAGCTCCAGCGTGCTTCGTATTACTACCGCATCTCGCTCATCTCCATGCTGCCCGACGACCCCCGGATGCAGGAGCGGGCTGACAAGAGCCGCGAATTGCTCAAGAAGGCCGGGAAATTGTTTGATCCCCCGGTGGAATACATCGAGATCCCGTACGAGGGAACGGTCATACCAGGCTATTTCTGGAAAGCATCCGGTGACAAGCCGGCAAAAACCCTCCTTATGATTGGCGGCGGGGAGACCTTTGCCGAGGATCTCTTTTTCTATATCGCCCCGCAGGCCCATGACCGCGGGTACAATTTCATGACCGTTGACCTGCCGGGACAGGGTATGATGCCGGCACAGAACAAAACCTTCCGGCCCGACATGGACGTGCCGATGAAATCGGTCGTGGACTATGCCGTGAGCAGGGCGGATGTTGATCCCAAAAAGATTGCCGCGTACGGGTACAGCGGGGGCGGCGGTTTCGTGCCGGAGGCCGCAGCAAAGGACCCGCGGATTGCCGCGATCGCCATGAACTCCGGGGTAGTCGACGCCTATCCGCTCTTTTCCACCATGCCGGCAGTCATCGCAACCCCGGAAGAAAAGGCCACCTGGTCCTCCTTCCATGCAAACGTTGTCAAAGCCATCTGCTGGCGCTGGGGCGTCCCGGTGGACAACCCCGAAGGTCTCGCTGACGCCAACAAGGGTTTCACGTTCGACCCGGCGGAGGTGAAAGTCCCGGCGCTGATCCTTGTCGGCGAGGGCGATTACAAGAGCCAGGAAGTGCAGCGGCAGCAGAAGGTGATTATGGATGGCCTGCCAAATGCGGAGAAGAAGATGGTCATCCTCCCGAGTGACGAAGGTGCGACCAACCATTGCACCATGGAGAACCGGAGCCTCGTGGCACAGGAGCTCTTCGACTGGCTGGACACGGTGCTGAAGTAAGCCCGTGTCCTGCTTCAGACAGGAGATCTTCCCGGAAAAACCGGAATAATTCTCTTTTTTTGCTCTGGTGAAAACCTTTTTAGAAACGCTTCAGTGGAATTTGTGAAGGTGACTCCATCTCTCTGCCAGAGGGGGAGGCAGCATGCGGGGGCGATCCCCCCTCCCCCCCATTTTGAGCAATTTTCACTCATAAATTCCTCGACCTCGTTCATGCTCCACAAAGGCGAGGGTCGATGAGACCCAGGGCGCCCGTGGCTCCATTGCCATCGAATCCAAACAGGGCAGTCAGGATTTTCATGAAAATCATCATAGATTACGATTCCAGATCGCTTGCATGACATTTGCGATGCCTGCCGCCACCCCCGCGGGGCGCCCCCGTGGCGGCCTCAATTCGGTTTTATGAAATGCCCCCACAAGAGTTTATCTGTCCAGAGAGGCCCGCATTGAGTCCATGCGGAGCGTTATCGCATCCGCAAGCCCTGGACCCTTGTGCGACGCTCCTGGGCCATGCCGCCCCCAAAAGGAGCGAGAAGGATACGGGCGAGGACGGTTGTGTTCAATTTTTTTCATCCGATTTTCATCGTTCGGGTCTGAACCCCCGTTCATGTGCGTTTCTACAGAAGCGCTTTTTTAAAAAAACTCACGCATTTTGATTCGTTACGGTAATATCCCGTGTGCTGAAAAAGAAAACCCGGATAAACCAAAAAAAAGTGCACAAAAAATTACGCCGCCTTCTTCTCTTCCAGCAGCGCCGCGTGGGCTGCGGCAAGCCGGGCGATCGGCACGCGGGGGCCGGAGCAGGAGACGTACGAGAGGCCGATCGAGTGGCAGAACCGGATCGAGGCCGGGTGACCGCCGTGCTCCCCGCAGATCCCGACCTTCATGTCCGGCCGGGTCCGCCTTCCCCAGGTGACTGCCTGCTCCATGAGCCTGCCAACGCCCTTGACGTCCAGCACCTCGAAGGGATTGTCCTGCAAAATCCCGCTCTGGTTGTACATGGGCAGGAACTTGTTCTCGGCATCCTCCCGCGAGAACGAGAAGGTTGCCTGGGTGAGGTCGTTCGTACCAAAGCTGAAGAACTCCGCTTCCTCGGCAAGATTGTCGGCCCGCATGCAGGCACGGACCACTTCGAGCATGGAGCCGAACCGGAAGTCGAGTTTCACCTTGTAGGTCTCCTCGACCTCGAACCGGATCTCGTCCACCCAGATCTTCACCCGCCTGAGCTCCTGTGCCGTGCAGACCTGCGGCACCATGATCTCGGGGTGGACCTCGATGCCGGCCTTCTGGCACTCGGCTGCGGCTTCAAGGATTGCCCGAATCTGCATGGTGTAGATCTCGGGGAAGGTGAGGCCGAGCCGGACGCCCCGGTGCCCGAGCATGGGATTGACCTCGTGCAATGCACGCACCTTGTCAAGGATGGTCTCTTTCCTGGTTATCGCCTCGTCCACGAGTGCCGGGTCGGTGAACTTCTGGACCTGCGGCATTGAGTCCTTTGAGTGGTTCATGAAGACGACTGCATCGGAGAGGACTTTCATGCCCCGGAGGATGTCCCGGAGTTTTCCGAGTTCTTCGAGTTCGTCCACCAGCAGGTGCTCGGAGGGGAGGAATTCATGGATGGGCGGGTCAAGGAGCCGGATGGTGACCGGCCGGGGAGCCATGGCCTTGAAGATCCCTTTGAAATCTTCGCGCTGGATGGGCAGGAGCCGGTCAAGGGCTCCCTGCCGGTCCTCTTTTGTCTCGGCAACGATCATCTCGATCATGACCGGAAGGCGCTCGACCCCGTTGAACATCCGCTCGGTGCGGCAGAGGCCGATGCCCATGGCGCCGTACCTGACCGCCCGTTCGGCGTCCTCGGGAGTATCTGCATTGGCCATGACCATGAGGCGGGCGGTCTCATCAGCCCATGCAAGCAGGGTGTCAAGTTCTTTTGAGAACACGGCCTCGATGACCGGGACTTCGCCAAGGTACACGGCGCCGGTCGTGCCGTCGATGGTGATGAGCGTACCCTCGCCAAATTCCCAGTTGCCGGCCCGGGCCTGCCGGGTCTTGACATCCACGTGGATGCCCTCGGCACCGGAGACGCAGGGTTTGCCCATGCCCCGGGCAACCACTGCCGCGTGGGAGGTCTTGCCGCCCCGGCTCGTCAGGATACCCTGCGACGCGAAGAACCCGTGGATGTCCTCGGGCTTGGTCTCTTCCCGGACAAGGATGACCCGTTCACCGGTCCGGCCAAGTTTCTCTGCCCGGTCCGCATCGAAAACGGCAATACCAATGGCAACGCCCGGCGATGCCGGCAGGCCCTTGGTGATGGGCTCTTTTTTGACGTTTGGGTCCAGCCGGGGGAAGAGGAGCTGTTCGAGCAGATCCGGCTGGATGCGCAGGAGGGCGGTTTTCTTATCAATGAGCCCTTCTTTCACCATCTCGACCGAGGTCTTGACAAGCGCCGAGGCGTTCATCTTGCCGTTCCGTGTCTGGAGGCAGTAGAGGGTGCCCTTCTCGATGGTGAACTCGAAGTCCTGGACCTCCCTGTAATGGGCTTCGAGCTTGTTACGCAGCTCAACAAGCTGGCGGTGGAGGTCCGGCATCTCCTCGGCCATGGCAGCAACCGGCTTGGGTGTACGGATGCCGGCGACCACGTCCTCGCCCTGGGCATTGACCAGGTATTCGCCATACATGACGTTCTCTCCCGTCCCCGGGTCGCGGGTGAACCCGACACCGGTTGCAGAATCGTTCCCCATGTTGCCAAAGACCATCTCGACCACGTTGACCGCCGTCCCGTTGGCCATTTCGGGGGTGATCTTAAACTCGCGGCGGTAATCCACGGCACGCCGGCCCATCCACGACTTGAAGACTGCCCTTATCGCGATCTCCAGCTGGTCGAACGGATCGGACGGGAACGGTCTTCCCGTGCTCCGCTTCACCACAGAAAGGAACCGCTCCGCGATATCGGCAAGATCCTTTGCCGAGAGATCGACATCGTGCCTTGCCCCGGCTTTGTCCTTGACCGCGTTGAACTCTTCGTCAAACTCGCTCTCGGGAACGCCCAGGGCCACCTTCCCGAAGAGCTGGATGAAGCGCCGGTACGCATCGTAGCAGAACCGTTCATTGCCGGTCTCTTCGATGAGCCCCTGCAGGGTCTCGGCATTCAGCCCGAGGTTGAGGATCGTGTCCATCATGCCCGGCATGGAGATGGCCGAGCCGGACCGGACCGAGACGAGGAGCGGGCTCTTCCGGCCGCCGAACTTCCGGCCGCTCTTCTTCTCCACGTGTGCAAGTTCCGTGTGCACCTGCTCAATGACCCCGTCGGGGAGCACCCGTTTGGGATTATCGAGATATGCCAGGCATGCCTCGGTGGTGATCACAAAACCAGGCGGCACCCGCAGGCCGATCTGCGTCATCTCGCAGAGGTTTGCGCCCTTGCCGCCCAACAGCTTCTTGTTCTTCCCGTCGCCCTCACTGAAGGCATACACCCATTTCCTGGTCATGTGTTTCTCCCCGGTAAATCGCCGGCTTTTGATTACTTACTGGAGATGCAGTTGCTGCACTCACGATTGCCTGTGTGATGTGAATGGGATGGTGAGATGATAATTTTTTTCTTGGTTTTTACCAGGATCTCACGGCAAATCCCTGCCGTTTTGCTTTTTTTTTAAGAAAAACCCGGAAATCCTGGGGTGAGATCCCTGCAGTTCTTTTTTTTTTAGAATTTTTTTTTAAATTTTCCGTGAATAGGCTCATCGCAAAACCTTATAATTCTTGTTTATTTTTCGCCGTCGGGAGGAGATCCCGTTGCACGGTTATGATCCCCGGGGTCCGAAGAAGAACGGGGCCGGTGGGGGCAGGGATAAAAAACCAAAAAAACGATGGTCCGGGCCCACCCGCGCCCGGGAACATTGTTCGATCGTATTAAATCCTGTCCAATCCAGTTTTTCCGGTAATGATCCTGCCGTTGACCCGAAATATCCGCAATCAGGTCTCAAATTTTCTGCTCCTCACTTGTGGCATGCGGGGTGCCTGATGCCCGACGAATTTCCAGCCAGCGTGCACTTTGCGTGTTTTGTTGACCGTACCGCCGCGTTTATCCTTGATGCGATCATCGTCTCGACCCTCTTCTTCTACCTGCTGGAAGGCGTGGTCTCTATAGGACAATTCATCGGCCCGCTCTTCTTCTCCGGCACGGCTGCTGCATTCAATACGCCGGAGATGCCGGTTCTGTTTGGCAGCGCCGTTGCAGGGGGAATCCTTCTCGTCCTGCTCTGCTGGCTCTACTCAGCCGGGGTCACCTCATCGCAGTATGGCGGCACGTTCGGGAAGATGATCATGGGGATGAAGGTTGTCGATACATCGGGCAGCACCATCTCGTTTGGCCGCGCAACGGTGCGGTTCGTAGCAAAGATCTTCGCGGGGCTCATCTTCTTCATCGGCTTTTTCATGATCCATTTCTCGCCGGCAAAGCAGGGACTGCATGACCGGTTTTCCGGCACGTACGTGATCTATACAAAAAAGGCAGTGCGCGTGGATCCGGATGCCGGCCCGACGATCGTCCGCACCCTGACTGAGGCGCAGGAGAAGAAGGATGAGGAATCCCGGAAGAATACAAAAAATGCCGTGATCTGGTTAATCGTGATTCCGATACTTTTTATCGGTGTCACCGTATTCCTTGCTGCAATTATTTCTGCGTTCGTTTTCGGAATGGCGGGGAATGTCGCTCCCTCCTATGTTGTCGCAGCCACGGTGCAGCAACCCGATGCGGATACGATCATTGTGACCTACCATGGCGGGCAGGATGCCGCGGAACTGACATCCCTTGAAGTTACCGTCAATGACAAACAACCGGTAACCTGGGATTCTCCCATAATCGGCGAACAAAAGGTATTGAGTGGGGGGACCGCAGGTAAAGATCATGTTCTGGTAACCGGTCAGTTTACCCCCGGCGAGAGGCAGGTTATCCTCGACATCTATCTCTGATTATTTTATGGCGTATTTGCGCTCTCGCCCCAGTTGATGACCAGCGCCGCAATCGCCCGGCTGACCGTCTCGGTGTTCTCGGTCCGGTGCACCCGGTCCGAGTACTGGTACGAGTTGTCCGGGGTTGCTTCGAGCACGGTGATAACCCAGACCCCAAGGCCGTCTGTTGAGATCGACAGACCATCGCTGAACTTCTCATGCGCGATAACAAAATGCCCGTTGCCGTAATTGATGAAAATACCCGGGTGCTTCTCGGGCGTGATGATCTTTGACATCTTCTCGTAGAGGTCGAATGGCGTTAAGACATTATAGATGCCATCCGCAAACTCCTTCTTGGTGAGCATAATAGTTCATTGATTCCGGGTATTAATAAATTGGTAAAATTGAGGGGTTTTTGTCTAGTCCGCCCGGAGCGCCTCGATCGGGTCGAGGTTTGCCGCCCGCCACGCGGGATAGACGCCCGAGAAGATGCAGATGGCAATCCCGATAGCCATCGATACCGGGACATAGATCAGGCTTGAGTAGGTGAAGAAATATTCCGTTGTGCCAACCATGGCAAGCACCACGAGCCAGCCTAAGATGAGGCTCATGATGGCCCCGATGACGGCGCCGACCAGGCCGAGAATCACCGCTTCGTAGATGAACATCCGGAGCACCTCGCCTTTCTGCGTGCCGATACTCCGCAGGATGCCGATCTCCCGTACCCGTTCGGTCACCGACATCATCATCACGTTGAAGATCGAGGTTGCGGCAACCAGGAGCGAGATACCGGCAATGGCCATGACGAAGGTTGTGAGTGTACTCACGGTTGAAGTGATGCTGTCCATCATCCGGCTGCTGTCCTGCACGGCCACCTTTTCTTCCTTGCGGTTCAGCTGGTTCTCGATGGCCCCGGTTGCCGTGTCTGCATCATCAATGTCATTGAGAATGACGTTGACCTGGGTATACTCGCCTTCACCCCCATAGAGGCCGGTGAAGGCCTTCTCGGTCATGATGATGGCATTGTCGCTGTTGAGGTCCATGGACATGCCCTTCTCTTCAAGGATGCCGACAACCCGGACCTTCTGGATGATCGCCTCTTCGTCGTCTTCATCACCGATGGTGATGCGGCTCCCGATCACGAGGTCATTATTCTTGGCAAAGGTCGGGCCGACGATGACCGAACCCGAGGTCTGGGGAAGTGCTCCGGTTTCCACATCCAGGATCGTTGCCATGTCCTTATCCCGCATTCCATAGATGGTTGACCTGCGTTCGTCGTCCCCGATCTTGACCGTATCGGACTCCGAATAGAGCGGGTAGACATTCCCGTACTTCCCGGCAACCCGCTCGATATCTTCAAACTGGTCCTTGTCGAGATAATCGTCACTGCTTGAGCTGCTGCCACCACCTCCACCCATGAAGCCCCCTCCGCCGCCGCCCCCGCTCGCTTTCACGACCAGCACGTTGGCCATTGCGGAGAGTTCTTCGGTGACCGACA
>JBFYKS010000235.1:0-4193 GCA_041305785.1 Methanoregula sp.
ATCCGTATAAAATGGGTTTTTATGGTATTTATAGTGCTTAACCCTGAGCGTGACTGCCTGCACCGGATCTTTCATGGGGCATTTTTCCTGCCGGAAAAAAAGGTCGTTGCCCTTTTTTAGCGGGAAAGACTGCCAGTGGATTCATGATCCAGTCCTGTTTTCCCGAATCGTTGCCGGGGCCCCTCAGGATACGTGCGTTACGGGTAGTCGGCCGATAAAAAAAAAGGTCACGGCCGGTTGGCGTGGTAGCGCGAGAGGGTTGCCTGCCGCTGGTCGAGGTACTTTGCATCCCCCTTTGCCCCGTACGGCCGCTCTGCCCGCTCGGTGGTGTAGAAGACGAGCTGGCCAATGGGCATGCCCGCGTACACCTTGACCGGCCGCGAGTTGACGTTGGCCATCTCAAGCGTGATCGTTCCTCTGAACCCGGCATCGATCCAGCCGCCGGTCTGGTGGAGGGTCACGCCGAGCCGGGCAATGCTTGACTTTCCTTCGATGGTTGCAACGATATTGTCGGGGAGTTCGATACGTTCGAGTGTCTCGGCAAGGATGAACTGTCCCGGGTTTAATACAAACGAGTCGGCGTGCGTCTCCCCGACATCCGCGTTCACGCTCTGCTGGTTGTAGGGGTCGATGATGCCGGTGCCCGACCGGTACCAGACAAAATGGCTGCCGAGCCGGATGTCCACCGAATTCGGCTGCACGAGCTTCGGGTCATAGGGATCGATCTTTATGTGTCCCCGTGAGATCCGGTCGAGGAGCTGCCAGTCAACGAGAATCATTGGGTGGAAGGTTGGTGTTTATGGATGATTAGTACTTCTGGACGTTCCCGATAAAAAAATGCGAGAACCGTCCCCCAAATTACAATCTTTCCCGGCAGGTGTTTTGAAAATAAATAAGACCCTCCGGCTACTAACATTTATACGATACAGATCAGGCTGTGGGTTAAAAGATGGATATCGAGAAATTTTTGGAGGATGCATTTACCGGTCTTGAGGCAGCTCTTGTCCTAATCGCATTCGTTGTTGTTGCGTCGGTGTTTGCCTATGTCATTCTCGGTGCCGGGTTCAGCACAACCCAGAAGAGCCAGGAAGTTGTCCAGTCCGGTGTTGCAGGGGCCAGCTCCACGCTCCAGCTTGCCGGTGAGGTGTACGGGATTGGCGAGGCAGATGTTGCCATCAACATGATCAACTTCAGTGTCAGCCTCGCGCCCGGTGGTGGTGCAATCGATTTTGAGAAAGTGTCCATATCATACAGCAATGAGACAAACCTCGAAACGCTGACACCAATATCCGGTTACCGGGGCATTTCCATACCTCAGGGGCAATGGGGGATCATCAATGTCAACGGGGAAAGCGGCTCATCCAACAACCTGCTTGAGAAAGGTGAGCAGTTCACCCTCTGCGTCCATCCGGTCCGGGGCGCACCCAAGGATTCGGAGATCAGCGTTGAGGTCAGGCCTGCTATCGGCGCAACAATCTCGATCAAACGCACGGCACCTGCGGCATTAAAAGTCGTGAACAAGCTCTACTGATCTTCACCCCAGTAATTTTTCTTTTTGGAATCTTTTCTTTCGTAAATGGACTGATTATTCGTACTCGTTTTTTTAAGAGGAGGTTTTTTTATATCGCGCATGAACCGGAAGGGATCCCTTGCCGCTTTGGAACGCAAAAGGAGGATTCAATGACCAAAAACGGTTGTGAGCGTGAGCCGGGATTTCGTTTTAATCTGTGGTGGCAACCGCGGATTGAAAACCTGCAGTTATCCGGCTCTCTTCTTTTCCGGTAAACGGTCAAGTTTTCTGATCCTGACCGGTGCTTCGGTGCCTTCTGACTTTGCATCCTTTGCGGCCGGGATATAAAACGCATTCCGCACCATCGATGTGTTCCGTTCCAGAGGAGGATATCTCTTCATTGCTGCGGAATTGGAAAGGAACACTTCATAGGCGTTTTTTCCGGACCGGCTCCGGCTCATGGTATTTTTCAGGTCATCCTGAGAAAAAACGGACGCGATGGCGTCAAGATCTCCTTCGCACAGGTCACAGAGACCAAAGATCGTGAAGATGAGAGGCAGTCCCCGGTGGTCATAGACCCGTGAGAGCAGGTGCCGTCCTGCCCTCCTGATAAGTACCGGCCGCACTTTTTTGTCGCAGGCATCGATGAGCAGCTGGAGTGCCATTATGCCATAGTACCGGATCCCGGCAAGGTCCTCCAAATCCGCGATCCTGATGAGGGCTGCACGGTCGATCATCCCGCCGTTTCGTATTATGTCAAGGACAACCGAACCGCCGCTGGCACAGTCTGCTTTGATGAAGTCGTGGAGCATCTGCTCTCGTTCTTTGCCAAGCCGGTGTTGTCCCTGTTCCATCTCGTCTGCCAGTTCTTTTGCGGACAGGAACAAATCCGAGAACATTCTCCCCCATGCGTCGGCAAGCAGGTGGTATTCTGGCCTCTTCAATCCCGTCCTGAGGCTGACTTCTAATAACCCGAGCAGTTCTTCCGTTCCGCACCGCTCAATCTTTGTAAGTTGGGCATTAGGCAGGGGGGGGGACGGAGTTGTCGCATGCGTATTGAATAGTTTATTTTTGATACTTATGTGAATTTTCCCTGGCAGGATTGCCCGCATATGACCGGTTTTTTTTTAGGCTGAATGGATATGGCTCTCATCTTCCCCCGCACGGAATCCTGGTATGAACCGGCCGGTATGGGTTCAGCAGTTCTGTAAAAAAAGATGCCAAATGGAGGGGGTACATGGGGCACATTGAGGGTCATTTCTGCAATCAGTATTCTGTACAAATTTCTCGCAAGGTTTTTATCGGAAACCAGGTACAATGAGCCCCATGTGCCCCCAAGGTGACATATCCATGTCAGTTTGTCCGATTCCCCTTATAGGGCGCCGGGTATATCCAAGGTCAAAGGGACGAGAAGAACAACCCAGACTCACGTGCCAAAAATTGGGTCCGAAGACGGGCAGTCAGGGTGCCCGTGCCATTTTTGGTTTTTGTTCTCTGAAGGAATGTTCTCTTGCCATGAAGGGGGAAAAATCCCCCGCCACTCCATTACAAGCACTGACGCCGACCAAAAGGGGGACTGTGCGGCAGCAGGCATCACAATAAAAAAAACAGGGAACCTCTGGAAACCCTCACGGATTATTGAATCACCGAGGAAATGTCAATTTTTTCCTCCTGTGTGCCTGTGGCGGCAGGCATCGTTAAACTCATGGGAGATCCTCATTTTCCTGTGAAACCCAGACAACGGATTCCGGCAATACCAAAAAAATGCAGATAATTTTATCGTTCTGATTCATCTTTTGGGAATTCAACAGACCCGGCTTCTCTTCGTTTGGGGTACACCGGCTTTCTTGATCTTTGGTTTTGTATTGACCGGGGGAACGTTATTCTTCCTGTCGTTCTGTCCCATCCCGCCTTCCTTTTCCAACCGGTCAAGAGCGATCTGGCAATAGTGAGGATCGATATCAATACCAACGCCCTTCCGGTTATTCAGGTACGACGCAACAAGGGTGGTTCCGCTGCCAAGGAATGGATCGAGAACCGTGTCATTACGGTAACTGAACAGCTTGATACATCTCCGGGGCAATTCGATGGGGAATGGTGCCGGGTGTCCGATCTTCTTTTTACTCTCGCCATTGAATGTCCATAAGCCATTGGTCCAGTCCATGAACTCCTGCCGGGAGATGTCCGATTCCCGGGATCCGCTGGTCTTCTTCCAGGTATTTTTGTACAAAACCACGACCAGTTCAACGGGTGCAATGACGTAGGGTGCGGATGCCGAGAGCCAGGAGCCCCACGCTGTTCTCCGGGAGATGTTCCCTTCATTCCAGATGATGGTGGAATGATACTGAAAACCGATCTTTTTTGCAAGTGTTGTGAGATCGGCGCCAACACTCTGCTGGCCGCCCTTGTTCTTGTCAAGAGGGATATTTAAGCAGAATCGTCCATCGTCTTTGAGCCAGGTATAACAGCAGCTCATCCATTTTTCACTGAATATTTTGTAATCTTCGTAACTTGTCTGGTCATCGTGCGAATTGTATTTGATATCGACATTATAGGGAGGTGACGTGACAACAAGATCAACAGAATCCGGCTTGATCTGGTGGGTATGGAATACGCTGCCATTGATGATGAGAACCTCATCGTTTTTAAAAAAAATCTCTTTATGGCTCATTCGGGTATCCTC
>JBFYKS010000236.1:0-12752 GCA_041305785.1 Methanoregula sp.
GTGCTCTTCCGATCTTGAGGAGCGCCAGAAAAAGTTCGGTGCAATTCCCAATGTCGGTGTTCTTGATGCCCGGACCGCCACCCAGTATGATAATTCAATCCGTTTCCTTGGGGACCTTCTCGGAGCTGAAGAACAGGCTGCATCGCTCTCGGAGTTTTACAACCGGGTCCTGTCAATTGTAACTTCGCGTGTCGCGACGATCCCAACGAGCGAGAAAGTTCGGGTCTATTATGCGGAAGGTCCAAAAGGGCTCCTGACCGATCCGACCGGGTCGATGCACTCGGAACTGATCGAGTTGGCCGGAGGGATCAATGTTGCCGACTGCGCCATCACGCCTGGCATGGGCCAGACACCGGTATCCATGGAGCAGGTTACACGATGGAACCCCAGGGTAATCATTGTCGGCGACCCGACCTTCTACGCCGCTGTTTACAGCGATCCGCTCTGGAAAGATATCCCGGCGGTGAAGGACCACCGGGTCTATCTCGTCCCTCAATCGCCGTTCCCGTGGTTCGACCGTCCTCCCGGTGTCAACCGGATTATCGGTATCCCGTGGACGGCAAAGGTCCTGTACCCGGAGATGTTCAGCGACCTCGACATGCCGGCGCTCACCAGAGAATTTTACCAGAAATTCTACCACTACGATCTCTCGGACAGTGACGTTGAGAGCCTGCTTGACCCCTCGCTGAGGTGACTGGAATGGGCGGGTACCTGACAGCGATGAAAAAAGAGGGCGTCAGTCATACCAGTGAGAGCGCCGCCGCTTATAATGAGATTGCGCAGACGGTCTTCTTCCCCATCTATCCGGTCATCGCAGACCAGATCCTCAGGAAAGCAGGTATTGACCGCGGCACGTGTCTCGATATCGGGAGCGGGCCGGGACATCTCGCGATTGCTCTTGCCACGCTCTCGGACCTGAGAGTCTATGCCCTGGACAATGCCCGCCCGATGTACGACATAGCAACAAAGAATATCGCGAAGTACGGGATGGAAAAACGTGTTATTCCGGTTCATGGGGACGTTCATAAGGTCCCGCTCGATGACGCATCGCTGGATCTTGTCGTGAGTCGCGGCTCGTTCTTCTTCTGGAGGAACCTGTCGCAGGGATTTTTGGAATGTCGGCGGGTCCTCCGGTCCGGCGGGATGGCATATATTGGAGGCGGGTTTGGTAATGCACACCTCCGCGATGAGATTGAAAGAACGATGCAGGAGCGCGATCGGTCATGGGAAGAGAAGAGGAAAGGGTGGTACCGGAACTGCAGCCCGCATATCGTACGGTCGGCGCTTGCGGCTGCCGGTATATTTGAGTATGATATTATTGATGACGATTCCGGGTACTGGATCTGCCTTACCCGCTAAAGCCGGGGGCTGTGGTATACGATACCTCCGGTACACCTGAAAGCACCCTATGGAGCACCAGAGATGAATAAGAACACACAAGAAAGAAAACAGGACCCGGAGGAGATGGACCGGATTGCAAAGACCCTCTTTGCTCCCGTCTACCCTGTGCTCGCAGAGTGTTTCCTCGCGGGCTTCGGGCGCCGGGACGGCACCTGTCTTGATCTCGGCAGCGGGCCCGGGCACCTCGCTATGGCCGTTGCACAGGCATCGGCGATGAAGGTGTATGCCCTTGATCGGTCTACGGATGTCCAGAACATTATTGGAAAAAACCTATGCAATGCGGGGCTGGAGGGGAAGGTCATTCCCCTTGCCGGGGATGTCCGGGAAATACCCCTGCCGGATGCTTCGGTCGATCTCGTGGTCAGCCGCGGCTCGGTATATTTCTGGGACGATCTGCATGCGGCGTTTTGCGAGACTGCCCGCGTCCTCCGGCCCGGGGGTATGGCTTTTATCGGGGGTGGGTTTGGGAACGCTGATCTCCGGGACCGGATCGTTTCCGCCATGGCAAAAAGAAAACCCGGCTGGGAAGACTTCTACAAGGCAAATATGTCCAAGGAAACAACTGATCGGTTCCGTCAGGCACTCTCTGGCATTGATGGTGTCACGAGCAATCTGCTCAATGATGATTCAGGTGTCTGGGTTGTGATGAGGCGGGAGGCACCCCCATGAAATGCACAATCTGTGAACACCGGTGCACCATCACTGAAGGCGGGACCGGGATATGCCGGATGTACACAAACACCGGAGGAATGATCCACGAGAAATACCCGGATTCCTACCTCACCGTGATGCCGGTCTCTATCGAGACAATCCCCCTCCTCCACTTTGCCCCGCGGGCGAAACTGCTCCAGGTGAGCAGTGTTGGTTGTACCTTCTCCTGCCCGGGCTGTGTCTCCGGTGTGTTGATCGGTGATATTGACGGCATGGCCCACGCACTCAAAACCATCCCGCCCCCGGCAGTTGTGGCACGTGCAAAAGACGAGGGATGTTCTGGCATCGTGTTCTGCCTCAACGAACCGGCCGTTGCGCTGCCTTCGTTCATCCGCCTTGCGCGGGAGGCAAAGGGTGCCGGGCTGACAACGGGCTGTTCGACCAACGGGTACTTTACAAGCGAGGCGCTGGAAGAACTTGTTCCGTTCCTTGATTTTGTCAACATCGGTCTCAAAGGTATCTCGGATAACCGGTATCTTGCATGCCGCGCTGCACATGCCGCACCGGTCTTCAGGAATATCAGGACTCTGGCTGAAGCCGGTGTCCATGTCGAGGCATCGGTCATGTACCTGAAAGGTGGTGAGGATGAAGTACTGGAGGTGGCCCGGCACCTTGCTGCCATTTCGCCCGATATTCCCCTTCAGGTGATGCGTTTTGTTCCCTTTGGAGACGCCGGGCTCAGTGAAGAGCCGACAATCCTTGAATCGGAAAGACTCTGCGATGCCCTGCACGATATCCTGCCATATGTCTATCTCTTCAACTCTCCCGGGACCCGGTGTCTCGATACCGTCTGCCCGTCCTGCGGCGAGACGATCTTCGCGCGGGAGTTCTATGGTCCCATGGGAGCACGTACCCTGCGGGCCCGTAACGGGGCACGGTGCTCCTGCGGCGTTTCCGTTCCCGTAATTGGTGAGATCTCTGCTGTCGGTTTCGATGAGCCCGGCATGCTTGGGGGATATCGCCCGACCCGCGCACTGGAGATGGCAGAGGCGATCCGTGTCTGCCTCGTGAGCGGGGAGAGCCCGGCTCCACCCGGGTTCTGGCCCGGGATCGCAAAGGAGGAGTTTATCGGGGGACTCCATGACCGGATCCAGACTATCGACGGGTATCTCGGGCTGATTGAGGATATCGGGGTCCGGTGCGGGAGGTCTAAAGAGGCAGCGGTGCTCCATGACTATATATCCGGTCGGATCGAAACTGTTCGATACTCAGTTTGCGATAATCCCCGGCCCCGGGTTTATTATTCGATGGGGACGCCCCTGTTTGCCCTCAATGCCGGCCGGTTTGAGGTCTGCCTTGCTGAGACTGCCGGAGGCGAGGTGGTGAACCGGCAGATTGTGCGGAAAGGAAAACCGGGAGTGAACCTCTCCGTGGACGAATTTTCCGCGCTCAACCCTTCGATCATCATCATCTCGGGTTTCCTGTCAGCGCCCCCGGAGGACTACCTCCGCACCTGTAGTGAACTGGGTTTGAGGGCCGAAGCGGTCTCCCGAGGCGCGGTCTATGCCCTGCCTCCCGGCTGGGACTTCGGCAGTCCCCGCTTTGTTCTCGGTCTCATGGCCATTGCGAACATCCTGCACCCGGACCGGTGCTCGTTTGACCTTGACGCTGAAACAGACCTGTTTTTCCGTCGTTTCTATGGCCGCGATCCGGAAACCGCCCGGCCGAACCGGTCGTTCTGCATGCCTGGCTCTCCCGCTTCCGGTCTTCAACCCTCCGATCCTGTTGGCGGCCTGAAGAATAACGAGCCTGGCTAAACGTGGGAATGTATTCTGTTCTGGTGGCAGAATTACCCTGCAGCCACCCTGTTTTCAATCACGGTCTTCCGGTTCCTGTGCAGCCGCCGGAATGACATGCACGGCGGATGCCTTGAAGGTGGCATAGACCCGGCCGGCATTTGTCAGCATCATATCAGAGCAGCTCTCGCGGGTCAGGATCGCGGTGAGCGGGAACCCGACATCGAGGATGATCCGGACCACGCTCCCGACCGGGACAATCTCCGTGACCGTTCCCGACAGGCAGTTACGGGCGCTGGAGACGAACGGTTCAAGGGAGATGATAACATCTTCCGGATGCAGGGTTGCAACAACGCTGCCGGTGATATCCGATGCCGCATAGAAGACCTGCCCCCCCGCCTCGATCCGGGCAAGCCTGCCCTGCCGCGACGAAGTTCCCCGGATGATATTGCCGATGCAGAGGAACTCCGCGGCAAAGGTTGTAGCCGGGTGAAGGAACACTTCGGATGGTTCTCCCACCTGGACCACCTTGCCATCCTGCATGATGGCGATACGGTCGGCAAGCGTGTGCACCTCTTCGAAATGGTGGGTGATCTGGACGATGGTCGTGCCGGTGGCTCTCCTGATATCCGTGAGTTCCCTGCTGATCCGTTCCCGCGTCCGGCTGTCGAGCGCGCTCATTGGCTCGTCCAGCAGGAGGATCCGGGGTTTCAGGACCATGGCACGCGCAAGGGCGACCCGCTGCTGTTCCCCGCCGGAGAGCGTGACCGGGTACCGGTCGAGCAGGTGGGAGATGCCAAGGAGCTGGCCCATTTCACGCACCGCGTCTTCCTGCTCCCGTTTTAGAACCCGCCGCTGTCGCAGGCCAAAAGCGATATTTTCCGCGACCGTGAGATGGGGAAAGAGCATGTAGTCCTGGTACACCATGCCGATATTCCGGTCGCGGGGTTCGAGTGCGGTGATATCCTTTCCGTCCAGCAGGATCCTGCCGCTCTCGGAAGGGTGGATTCCGGCAATGGTCTCCAGAAGGACGGTCTTACCGGCCCCGGTGGGCCCGATGATGATGAAATACTCGCCGTCCGGTATTGTAAGGGAGATATCCCGTACAGAAAATTCCCCGAGCCGGATTGAGAGCGATTCTATGCTGAGCATGCTGGTCACCTAAAAGACGTTCACATCCCGGTCAAGATATTCGACACAGCAGAGCGCGGCAAGCGAGATGAGGATGAGGATCGTTGCTGCAGCGACCGCAAGGTCAACATCACCCGTGGAGATGTTGAGGTACAGGGCGATAGGGAGGGTCTCGGTCCGCATGGTGGTTGCACCGGCAAGCATCAGTACGGCGCCGAACTCCCCCATGGCTTTGGACCAGGTCACGACCGTACCGGCAAGGAGCCCGTGGCGGGCCATCGGCAGGGTGACCTGGAAGAATGCTCCTGACTCCGTACAGCCGAGCGTCTTTGCAACGTGCTCGAACCGCGGGTTGATGGAGGCGAACGCGGATCGCATGATCCGGACCATGTAGGGGAGGTTGACGAAGACCTGGGCAACCACGATGCCAAGCGGGGTGAAGATGACGGCAAAACCGGCACTCTCGAGTGCCTTTCCCCACGGGGTAGTTCCGAAGAAGAGAAGGAGAGCAATGCCGGCAACAAGGGGAGGGAGGGTGAGGGGAAGGGTCAGGACAAGGGTTGCCATCCGCTTTCCGGGAAACGAATACCGGACAAGCGCATAGGCAACCGGGATAGCGACCGCGATGCAGATGACTGTCGATGCAATACCCGTTACGATGCTCAAGACGATCGCAAACTGGATCTCGGGGTTTGCCAGGCTTGCGGCAAGGACCGGGAGCGGGGAATAGAGGACAAGTCCAAGGAGCGTGACGCTGATGGCAAGAAAAAGGAGAACGGTAATGGCAAGCGACACTTTCCGCATCGGGATCATCCGTAACGCATCAGCGGGTATTGCCGCCTGCAGGGCTCGGGATACTACCGGCACCTGCGGCACGGATCTGTGCCACATGCTCTTCAGTGACCCACCCGGAACCGGCGCCGGGGATAACGTCGAATGCCGGAATATAGGGCTTGATGTCAAGGACCGGCGTGCCATTGAGGATGTCCAGGCCCAAAACGGACAAATTTCCGTCTTCGATTCCGGTCAGGGCAACGTACGAGATCCCGATGGGGTTGGGCCGGTTGAAATGGCGGGTGGCAAAGATACCGTGGTTTGCATTGCCGTCAACAAGTGGTTTTTCAGAAAGGGCCTGCGAGTCTGACTGGTGGAAATGGTACAGGACAATGAGGTGCGTGAACTGCCCGATGTCACGGAGTCCCTCCAGGTACCGGGGAAAAATCTCTATTGTCCCGGCTGCCTGCGAGAAGGAGCTCTGGATGGGGGGAGCCCCTTTGGTCTGAAGGGATGAATGAACAATCCCGATTGGCTGGAAATCTGTCATGGTTATCTTTCCTATATTGTTTAGCATCAGATGTTGATAGTTGCATAGGCCGGATCCGGGTATGCCGGGAACCCGTGCCTGACAAAGAATGCCTTTCCCTCGTCTGAGGCAACATACGCGACAAACTTCGCTGCCGCATCGGCCTTCTCTGTATAGGTTGTCGGGCCGATGGGGGTCACCATAATTTCGTTTTCAGAGACGGGAATCGGGACAGCGTCCATGGTATCAGTCCTGACATTATCGAGCGTAACGATCGCTGCATCGGCCTGTCCGGTATTCATGATCACGACCAGCTCGTTGATGGTCGGGGTCCGGGTAACGACATTCTTCTCAATATCATCGGTGATGTTGAGCCGTTTGAACATCTTTGTTCCTGCTTTTCCGATAGCGGTGGCAGCGGCATCCCCGAGAGCAAGCTTCAGACCGGGCTTTGCCAGATCGGTAAGGGTTGCAATATTTTTCGGGTTGCCTTTCTGCGTTACGATCACCGGCACATGATACGCGACGAGTTCGTAAGAATCAACGAGGCCCTGTGCCTTTGCAATCTTCCATTCGTTTGTTGAGCCGGGCATGAAGACATCGCCTTTTCGGGTGAGGTTCATCTGGGAGATCTGCGTCCCGCTTCCTGCGTAATTATATTCTATAGCGATACCGTACTTTTCCGTGAATGCGGGCCCGATCTCCTGCATCGGGGCCTTGAGCCCTGCACCGGAGAAGACAAGGATGCTTTGCGGTGCTGCTGCGTGAGGTGTTGTTGCCGGCCCGGTGTTCTGTGCTGATGATGAGCAACCGGCACAGGCCGCAGCGATGAGGAGGAGGACAAATGCGATACCGATGAACAGGGTTCTGGACGGGTTTGGGATTTGTGGCATACTGATCGTTTCCTGAAGTATGAATCGGACCAGTTGTAATAAAAAAGTTTTGATTTACTTTTGTTGTTAGTTAAATGAAAACTATTATAACAAACCGCGTTCTTACATTATACTATCCCGTAAGATCACAAAGAAGCCATGGAAAACATTCGCCTGCCTCCGGGATCCTTACCCGGGTACAGGTTCCCGATCTCTGGACTTCCTGGCCTTGCTGTGGCATACCAACAACCCCAACTGCGAAGCGAACCGATCTGCCATGATAACCCGTCACCACCTTGTCCTTACCCTCATCTGCGGGTCATTTTTTTGTACCGCAGTTGCCGGAACGGATCCCTGGATCCTCGTCTTTCTCCTGGCCGGTACCTGCACCGGAACGATCCTTCCCGATATTCACATGAAAAGGCCGTCAAAGACGCGGCTCCTCACCATCGCATGGTTCATTGTACAGACCGGCCGGAAAATTGCAGTCCCGGTCATGTGCAGAATACTCAATCTTCTGCCAGGCATACGGGTGAGTCCCGGTGATAAACGAATCACGCATTCGGTCTTTGGCATCGTCCTGTTCGGTACGATTTACACGAGTCCGGCGCTTGCGGTCACCGTGCTGGCCCCTGATATCTATGGAGGGATGATCGCCCTTGCGTTCTCCGCCGGCCTCTTCCTTGGCATGGTCATCCATTTGTGCCAGGACCTCTGCACACGCAAAGGGATCACTCCGCTATTCCCGTTCTGTGACCTGAATGTCCATGGCTCCATCCGCCCGTGCGATATCCATGACCTGCGGATACCGCGTTTTCATGTCCAGCATTGTGCGATCCTTCTGGTGTTCCAGTCCCTCCTGTTCCTTTTCGTCCTGCCCAATGCAGCGATCCTCCTGTCCGGATTCCTGACAACCGCACTCTGCGCCGTATGGATGGTCCTGCAGTCTGATGTGCAGGTTGACCCGAACGCAGACCAGCCCGTTCCGGCAGATCATGGGGTTGCAGGATGATGCCGGCATCGAAGGTCAAAGACCCGGCGGTTATCCCCATCTCCCGTACCGGCAATGACCGGGGCGACCCTGCACCGATCCCCTTCACTCCCATCGGCACTATCCGTACGCCGTTTTCCGATCCGGCAGGTATGCCCGTCCAGCCTGCGGGAGCCGTGGGGGTCCGGGGCACCCTGTCAATCAACGATGAGTACAGGGCCGGGCTCCGCGATATCGGGGGATTTTCCCGCCTTATCCTCATCTACGCGTTCCACCGGATCACCGGGCACGCTCTTGAGGTTGTCCCGTACCTTGACACCGTCCCGCACGGCATCTTCGCGACCCGGGCACCAAAGCGGCCGAACGCGATCGGGCTTTCAATAGTCCGGCTCGTCTCCGTCCATGACCATGAACTCGTTGTTGAAGACGTTGATATCCTTGACGGCACTCCCCTCCTTGATATCAAACCCTATGTCCCGGCCTTCGATTGTTTCCCGGATGTGAAGACCGGGTGGTACGGGGATTGCAGCAGCCGTGTTCTGGACGCCCGGTCGGACCGCAGGTTTCACTGATCCTGGTTTTAGAGCGATCGCGTTTTTTTTCATTGATACTCAGGCTGCCTGCGCGGTGCGATGCGCGGTGATCCTGTCTGGTGCCAATCAATTAACCGGATGTACTTAATTTTATCACGCTATAAATTTTTGAGATTAATCGGAGATTTGCATGAAAACAGGCATTACCCACCATTAATCCCCAGTTTCCACAAAAATTTCAGCACACTTAAATACGGTTCTGCCAGACCTGAAACTGTCACGAGGTGTGATACATGGATTTCAAATACGTACCAACAACATGCCCGTATTGCGGGACCGGGTGCGGCTTCAACCTTGTCGTCGTGGACAAGAAGGTTGTCGGCGTCCAGCCCTGGCAGCGCAATCCGGTCAACGAAGGAAAGCTCTGTCCGAAGGGCAACTATGCCTGGGAGTTCGTCAATGCTCCGGACCGCCTTACCAAGCCGCTCATCAAGAAGGACGGCAAGTTTGTCGAGGCATCCTGGGACGAGGCATACAAGCTGATTGCCGAGAATTTCAAGAAGTACCAGGGTGAACAGAGTGCGTGCCTTGCCTCTGCCCGTGTCTCCAACGAAGAGAACTACCTGATGCAGAAGTTCGCCCGTGCGGTCATGAAGACGCCCAACATCGACCACTGCGCCCGGCTCTGCCACGCATCCACGGTCGTCGGGCTTGCCGGAGCTTTTGGATCCGGTGCAATGACCCAGTCGATTGCTGACATTGCCGAATCAAAGTGCCTCCTGGTTATCGGGACCAACACGTTCGAACAGCACCCGCTGATCGGGCGCCGCATTATGCAGGCAAAGGCAAACGGTGCAAAGATCATCTATGCAGATCCGCGGCTCACGCCAACCGGGAAGCAGGCCGACTTGTTCTTGCAGTTCTACTCCGGTACCGATGTTGCTCTCCTGAACTGTTTCATGCAGCTGATCCTCAAGAACGGCTGGGAGAACAAGGACTTCATCAAGAACCGGACAAAGGATTTCGAGAAGGTCAAAGAAGTTGTGATGAAGGATACCTACAGCCCCGAGAATGTCTCGAAGATCACGGGTGTTCCGGCTGCCGACATCATCACGGCCGCAGAGTGGTTCGGCAAGTCCGGCCAGTCCGCGATCCTCTACTCGATGGGTATCACCCAGCACACCACCGGTGTCGACAACGTCAAGTCGGTTGCAAACATCCAGATGCTGACCGGCAACCTCGGAAGGCCTGGCACGGGCATCTGCGCACTGCGTGGCCAGAACAACGTGCAGGGCGCCTGCGACATGGGAGCGCTTGCAAACGTGTACTCCGGGTACCAGTCGGTGCTTGTCCCCGAGATGAAGAAGAAGATGGAAGATGCATGGGGCTGCTCGATAGCCGAGGGTAAAGTAGGTCTGACTGTTACCACGCTTGTCAATACCCTTGCTGACGAACCCGGGAAGGTCAAGTGCGTTTACATCATGGGTGAGAACCCGATGCTCTCCGACCCGGACCTCCACCACGTGGAGAAGGGACTCAGGAATGTCGAGTTCATGGTTGTCCAGGATATCTTCTTAACCGAGACTGCCCAGCTCGCAAACGTTGTGCTGCCCGCTGCCTGTTATGCCGAGAAGGACGGCACCCAGACTTCGACCGAACGCCGTGTCCAGAAGTGGCGCAAGGCCCAGGACCCGCCCGGCGAGGCAAAGGCAGACTGGCAGATCTTCTGCGAGCTTGCCAAGGTTATGGGATTCGAGAAACAGTTCCCGTACAAGAGTCCTGAAGAGATCTTCACTGAGATTTCCAAGGTCACCCCGTCCTATGGTGGCATGAACTATGCCCGGCTCGAGAAGCCCGAGGCACTTCACTGGCCCTGCCCGACCACAGAGCACCCGGGTACCCCGATCCTGCACAAGGAGAAGTTTACCCACCCGGACGGTCTTGGTATCTTCACCCCCATCGAGTGGAAACCCCCGGCGGAAGTTCCGGATGCGGAGTACCCGCTGCTCCTGACCACCGGCCGTTGCATCTGGCACTGGCACACCGGTACCATGACCCGCCGCTCCCCGGACCTCGAGCGCGAGGAGCCCACGGGATGGGTCGAGATCAACCCCGAAGATGCAGCAGCGCTTGGCATCAAGGACAAGGAGATGATCAAGGCGATTACCCGCAGAGGCGATATCAGGATCGGCGCCCGCGTGACAAAGACTATCAAGAAGGGTGTCATCTTTATGCCGTTCCACTTTGTGGAATGTGCTGCAAATATCCTCACCAACAATGCGCTCGACCCGGTAGCTAAGATCCCCGAGTTCAAGGCCTGTGCATGTAAACTCGAGAAGATCAAGGAGGCCTGAGACAATGGCAAAGAAAGGCGATATGCTCTACGCGTGGACCAACGACGCAGATATCAAGAAGAAGGCCGAGCTTGGCGGTGCAGTTACCGCTCTGTGGAAACACGCACTCGAGTCCAAGGCTGTCGATGCAGTCCTTGTCATCACCAAGGGAACTGACCTCTACGATGCAGTCCCGGTACTGATCAAGGACCCCAAGGATCTCGTCAAGACTGCCGGTTCGCTCCACTGCGGTACCCTGCTCCTGCCCAAGCTCATCAAGAAGTACATGGACGGGGCAAAGGACATGAAGATCGGTGTCACCGTCAAGGGCTGCGATGCAATGGCGTTCTATGAACTTGCCAAGCGCAAGCAGATCAACCTCGACAACATCGTCATGATCGGTGTCAACTGCGGTGGGTCGGTCAGCCCGGTCCTTGCCCGGAAGATGATCACCGAGAAGTACGGTGTTGACCCGAACGTGGTCACCAAGGAAGAGATTGACAAGGGCCAGTTCATCATCGAGTACGAAGGAGGCCACAAGGGTATCTCCGTTGACGAGCTCGAAGAGGCAGGCTATGGCCGGCGCAGCAACTGCCGCCGCTGCAAGATGAAGATCCCCCGCCAGGCAGACCTTGCCTGCGGAAACTGGGGTGTTATCGGCGAGAAGGCCGGCAAGGCAACCTTTGTCGAGGTCTGCTCCGAGAAGGGCGCAAAGCTCATTGACGGCGCAGTCAAGTCCGGAATCCTTGCAACCGAGGCAGCCAACCCCAAGGGTCTTGAGATCCGCGGGAAGGTCGAGGGTGCAATGCTCAAGCTTGGCGACAAGTGGCGCAAGCACGACTTCGAAGCACTTGGCGAGGGCAAGGAGCGGTTAAAGAAGATCATGACCGAGACCTCCCGCTGTATCAAGTGCTACAGCTGTATCGAGGCCTGCCCGATCTGTTACTGTGTTGATTGCACCACCAAGAACCCGGCCTATGTAAAACCCGGCGAACTTCCCCCGAACTTCATGTTCCACCTCATCCGTTTCGCCCACATCGCAGACTCCTGTGTCAACTGCGGCCAGTGCCAGGAACTCTGCCCGGCAGAGATCCCCAACGCACTCTTCATGCACGCCCAGCAGGTCGAGCTCGAAAAGATGTTCGGCCACACCCCGGGTGTCGACATGGAACTCCCGCTCATGGCATATGTCGAGGAGAGGGAAGAACGCGCCCGGCTCCACAACACCGGAAGCGACATGATCTACGAGAATGTCTTCAACCCCGTCAAGGGGCACTAATTTCTCTTTTTTTTTAATCCGATGTTGCAGGAATTGATACCGGTGGCATGTGCTGGTTTTTGTTGAGCAGCACTTGCATCAGAGGAAATTATTCCGTGCCCTGAACCCGCACGGTATCGGTTTTTACTCAGGAAAAGAAGATTGATCGGCGGTATCGAATCGTTCGAGATAACAATATTCATACGCCTGCTTCTCACCGGGTTTGAGCGCGAGAAGGGAACTGTCGGCGTGGTCCCGGCAGACGCAGGAAACACAGGTGCCAAGTGACTGGATTCCAATCGCATCCCGGTCACAGAATTCGCACTTTGGTATTTTTGCCATTGGTACAGGTATGTGGGTTGACTTCCATTAATACCTCCCATTTATGTCACTGGATTAACCCCAGGTGATTGCCGTGTGTGGAAGAAGAAAAAAAACCCGTAGTCGAAAAACGAATCCGCTGCCAATCTCCAGTACTGGTTG
>JBFYKS010000237.1:0-9316 GCA_041305785.1 Methanoregula sp.
TTGAAGGGGGTGTTCGTGGCGAGGGCATGGGCTATGCGCAAGCCATTCCCCCGCTCATCATTCGCAAGGCCGAATGAGCGTTTCCCGAAGAAACGACCCAGGCAGTGGTCGCAGATCTCGCCGTAGGCCAGGATTGCCGTTACCTGTTCATTTTGTTCCATTCGTGCAGTTCCTCCGGTCCAGTTCGTTGTGTAATACGGTTATTGTATGATCTGCATGCAGGCACTTCGGCCCAACGGAATACCGCGGGCAGTCCCTGAGCAGTTCCTCTTCCGCTGCGGTAAGGTTGAGGTGGTCCGAGAGGATAAAGGCATCCGGAAGCTCCGCTGCCTTGCGGATATCCGTCCCGTTCTCATCAAGCACGGCAAACCGGTGTTCACCAAGGAGTCGTTCAAGGCCGCCTTTCCTGATGAACACTCCCTGGGCCGCTTCCCGGAACTCGCTCCCGCAGGGCGTATCGATGACTTTTTTGACCAATGCCCCGGCGCTCCGTTCATCCGGTGAGAGGGACCGCACCAGGGCACCGGAAAATTTCACCGTCTTTGGCCCGGCCGGCTCCCCGCAGAGGATGAGGTAACAGTCCACGTCCCGCCGCAGGTCATGCGAGAGGAAGAGCGACGCGTTCACGCACCGGCAGAGCACGTCCATGCGCCCGCCGCTCCCGGGCAGGTCATTGAGGGAGAATCCCCCGTCCGTCCGGGCAAGGTGCCCGATGATGGCAAAGGACGTCATCTCACTGCATACCGCTGAAGCGCTTCATTAAGCGCTGCATGTTGAATTTCCCGCCGCTTGCGCCCCGCATGCCTTTGAGGGTCCGCTGCATCATCTTGTAATACTTGAGCAGTTCGCGCACCTCGTCCGGGGTTGCCCCTGCACCATGGGCGATCCGCTGCATGCGGGAACTGTTGATGAGGGCCGGATCGTCGAGTTCACCGGGCGTCATCGAGTCCATGATGATCCGGTACCGCACCATTTTCGTACTGGTGACATCATATACCCCCTCGGGCAACTGCATGTTGCCGAGCGGGAGCATTCCCATGATCTGTTTTAAGGGGCCCATCTTGTTGAGGGCTTCAAGCTGTTTGTACATGTCACGGAGGGTGAATTTGCCCTTCATCAGGGCGTTGACATCAACATCTTCGGGTTTGAGTGCCTCACCGGCCTTCTCCATGAGGGCTTTCATGTCGCCCATACCAAGGAGGCGGGAGATGAACCCGTCCGGGTCAAAGCGTTCGAGATCCTCGATCGTCTCCCCGCTTCCCATGAACGCGATCCCGCTCTTGGTCTCGGCAACGGCAGACATTGCCCCGCCGCCTTTTGCGGTACCGTCCATCTTGGTGATGATGACCCCGTCGATCCCGATCGCTTCGTGGAACCGCCGGGCCTGCTCGCTTGCCTGCTGGCCGAGCGCCGCATCGATGACAAGCCAGCGGTGCGTTGCTTTGGTGAGCTCGTTTAAGTCGATGATCTCCTGGATGAGATCCGGTTCGAGGGCGTGGCGGCCCTGCGTATCGACAATGATCAGTTCCTGGTCCTTGAGGGCAGCAAGACCTTCCCGGGTGATCTTTATTGCATCTTTCTCCTGTGCATTGCCAAAGCACGGGACGTGGATCTTTGTGCAGAGCGTCGAGATCTGGTCAAAGGCACCCGGCCGGAAGGTGTCGGCACAGATGACCCCGACTTTCATGCCCTTCTTCTGGAAGTACCGGGCAAGCTTTGCCGTGGTCGTGGTCTTTCCGCTGCCCTGCAATCCCGCCATCAGGATCGTCTGCGGCTCCAGCCGGACTTCGGTTGATGCCCAGACGAGACGGACCAGTTCCTGGTACACGATCCGGAGCACATGCTCACGGAGGTTCATGCCCTTTGGGAGATCCTCATCAAGGGAACGGCTGCGGATAGCCTTACTGAGCTCCATCACGAGCTTGACATTCACATCCGCAGAGAGGAGGGCACGCTGGAGGTCTTTTACCAGTTCATCGACCGCTGCCCGGTCAACAACCGTCTTCCCCGCCAGTTTCTTCATCGCGTCCTTGAGCGAGTTGGAGAGCCCGTCGAGCATCAGGTACCTCCTTCAAGAAGTTCTTCCACAACCTTTGCCGGTTCGAACGGCAGGATATCATCGTACGCCTGCCCGACCCCGAGGAACATCAGGGGCTTTCCGATGGTGTGGGCGATCGAGATGGCAGCACCGCCCCGGGAGTCCATGTCAGCCTTGGTCAGCACAACCGCATCAGCGCCAACCGTCTTGTCGAACTCGAATGCCCGGGTCACGGCATCGTTGCCGGCAACCGCTTCATCGACATACACCACCAGATCGGGTTTCATGACCCGCTTTATCTTTCCGAGCTGGTTCATCAGGTTTGCCTTGTTGTGGAACCGGCCTGCCGTATCTGCGAGGACAACATCGATCTTGTGCGAGTTTGCATACTGGACGGTATCGAAGAGGACTGCTGACGGGTCAGCACCTTCCTGGTGCTGGATGACCTTGATGCCGAGCCGTTCTGCGTGGACGCCGATCTGTTCGATGGCGCCGGCACGGTAGGTATCGCCGGCACCGATGACAACCGAGAACCCCTGGTTTTTTAAGAAGTACCCGATCTTTGCCACCGTGGTGGTCTTACCGGTACCGTTGACTCCGGTGAAGAGGATCTTCACGGGTTTCTCGTGTTGCCGGATGTATCCCGAGAGATCAAAACCATTGCCCAGCACTTCGATGAGGGCCGTTTTTAAGGCGTGAACCACCAGAGAATCCACCGACTCGCCAATCTTCCGGTGCTTCCCCACCAGTCCTTTTCTGACCTGTCCGATTATCGCATCCGTAGCCGTAAGGGCAACATCGCATTCCAGAAGAGTAATTTCAAGATCCGAGAGCGCGTCGGCAATATCTTTTTCCGAGACTATCAGCTCCCGGTCTATGATGAAGGTCTTCACCTTGTCAACGAACCCGGCCGGTTTTATCGGGGCAGAGCCCGCATCCCCCGGTACGGAGGATTCCGTGGAGGGTTGGGGTTGTGAGGGTTCCTGGCCCTTCGCACCCGAAGGTGCTGCAACTGCCTGGATGCTGCTGCCAAGCCGGCTGCGTGCTGCCTGGAGCTTTTCGCGAAGACCCCCGAACATGGTAGGAGAGAACCTCTTATTCCTGCATCTGGCCGGATGCCATGGCCTGCTGGTAGCCGGACTCGATGCGCTTGTTGATCTCGTTCATCTGCGCACGGAGACGGTCGAGGGTTTCGGCAACCTTCTTTG
This sequence comes from Methanoregula sp., assembly GCA_041305785.1. GTDB lineage: Archaea > Halobacteriota > Methanomicrobia > Methanomicrobiales > Methanospirillaceae > Methanoregula. Next base: position 3,247 of record JBFYKS010000237.1, read on the forward strand.
CCGAAGCTTCCATCTCCATGACCCGCTCTTTTAAGAATTCGACAGCATCCTTGTTGGAGCGCTCAACCACAACATCCGCACCAATGGCAAGAAGGACCTTTTCGGGTTCCTCTACCCGTGCACGGACACTGGCACCCCCGCCGATCTGGAGGAGGACCGTCCCGTCCCCGGCAGTGAGCATATCCGTTAAGGACTCGATGGCTGCAAGGGCTTCCATCCGCCCGTTCTCCAGAAGCTGCAGCTGCTGCATAAAGATCTCTGCCTGCTGCCCGTATTCCTGCAGGTATTGCTGGAGCGTCATCAGTTCACGCTGGTCCATGGGTTGCGTTGTAGTTGCCAAAATCTGCCACTCCTCGTAGGGATCGTAATTGTCAATCCTGACTCCTGATATGTATGTTCTCCATCATCATAAAAACATCATTGTAACCGGGCCCCAATCCGTCATCGTGGGTACCTGGCCGGTAAAAATTCCCGTGAATGGAACCACCTGAACTACCCACGTTATCCAGCAGACCCCGGCATTCCGGCGCTATTTTTGGGATTTTCGACGTGTTTAAACCTTTTTATGCCTAATAGACCTGTGCAGACCCCTGAGGGCCTGAGGAGGCGTATGATGGAATTCAAAAACAAGGTACTCATTATCGGGTACGGCGCTGTCTGTAAGTGCATGCTCCCGATCCTGCTCCGCCATGTGAACATCCCCTTAGAGGAGATAACCATCATCGACTTCAAGGACAAATCCGCAGACCTCATGGCATGGACGACCGGCGGCCTTCGTTTCTTCAAAAAGAAGGTCACCAGGGCCAATCTCACCCAGATCCTTGCCGAATACCTCTCATGCGGAGGCCTTCTGATCGATGAGGCCTGGAACATCGACACCTGCGACATTTTGCAGTGGTGCCATGACAACGATGTCCTCTACGTGAACACTTCAGTTGAAGCCTGGGACCCGGATGCCGTGAAACATACGGCGACCCCGTATGAGAAGACGTTATACTACCGGCAGATGAAACTCGTTGAGCTCACAAAAGACTGGAATGACGCCACAACCTGTGTTGTCGACCATGGCGCAAATCCCGGCCTCATCTCCCACTTTGCCAAAAAGGGGCTCATCGATATTGCCGAACGGATGATTGAAGATGGCATTGCAAAAGACCCCGAAAGGATAGCACACCTGGTCCGCGAGCAGAATTTTGGGGAACTTGCCATGGCGACCGGAGTAAAAGTCATCCACTGTTCGGAACATGATACCCAGATCTCCCGTACCCCAAAGAAGGTGGGAGAGTTCGTGGGCACCTGGTGCATCGAGGGGCTGCACGAAGAGGGAACCGCTCCTGCCGAGATCGGGTGGGGCACGCATGAGAAGACCCTCCCCCCCCTGGCAATTATTCCGCCCGTTGGCCCGAAAAACGGGATCCTCCTCCCGAAGATGGGGATCAACACCTGGGTGAGATCCTGGATCCCCAACCAGGAGATCATCGGCATGGTTATCCGGCACGGGGAGGCGTTTGGGATCTCTGACCGGTGGACGGTCTGGAAAGACGGAAAAGCTATCTATCGCCCGACGGTGCTCTACGCGTACATGCCCTGCGATGCAACGATTGCATCCCTGCATGAACTGCGGGCGCGCAACTACGTACTTCAACCCAAACTCCGCATCATGAGCGATCGCGAGATCATCACGGGTGCCGACATCCTTGGCGCGCTCCTGATGGGGCATCCCTACAAGTCATGGTGGACCGGAAGCATCCTTCCCATTGACCTGGCAAAGAAACTTGCCCCGGGGCAGAACGCAACCACCATCCAGGTCGCGCTTGGGGTTGTCAGCGCGGTGATGTGGATGATCAAACATCCAAAAGAGGGATTCTGCCTGCCTGACGACCTGCCGCACGAGTTCGTGCTGAACATCGCAAAACCCTACATCGGGGAGTTCCGTTCCGCACCCTCCGACTGGACACCCTTGAAAAACCGCGTGGTCTACTTCAGGGAGAACCCGGAGAACAATTATGACCGCGAAGACATCTGGCAATTCAAAAACTTCTTATTCGTGCAATAAATGATTCATATAATGACAAAAGTCGCGGTGGATTCCAAAAAGAGGCGGAAGAAAAAAGAGACCGGTGGCACTCCTGTTCACCATATCGGGGAAGTGAGCAGGGATCTGCTGCTTGAGCTTGCTGAGCAGCACGGTACTCCTATTTTTGTCATCGATCATGAAAAACTCCGGCAGAATTACCGGGAATTTCGTCAGCACATGCCGGATGTCCAGGTCTATTTTGCGGTCAAGGCAAATTCCAATCCCGAGATCGTCAGGACCCTGTACGATATCGGGTGCAGCTTCGATGTCGCATCCATGCCCGAGTTCATGATCGTGTATGAAAATATCAAGAACCTGCCCAAAAAGGCGCAGCAGGAGTATATCTGGGACAAGATCATCTACGCCAACACCATCAAGCCGGTCGAGACGCTGGAAGCGCTGGACAAGTACAAGCCGCTCGTCACGTTCGATAACCACCACGAGATCCTGAAGATCCGCGACCATGCGCCTCATGCAGGACTCGTGCTCCGCATCCTCGTCCCGAACACCGGCTCCATGGTTGAGCTCTCCAGCAAGTTCGGGGCCCACCCGGGCGAAGCAGTTGACTTGATCATGGAGGCATTCGAGAACGGGCTCGTTGTGGAGGGCCTGAGCTTCCATGTCGGCAGCCAGTGCACGAATTTTGACAACTACATCCAGGCCCTCCAGATCTCGGCAAATATCATCAGGGAAGTGGAAGACCGGACCGGACGGAAGATCCGCATCCTTGATATCGGCGGGGGTTTCCCGGTCAAATACCACCCCGGCATCCGCTCCATCCGCACCCTTGCCCGGAAACTGAACACGGAGATAAAACGGCTCTTCCCACAAGACATGCAGATCCTTGCCGAGCCGGGCCGGTTCCTTGTTGCCAATACCTGCACGCTCGTTGCAAAAGTTGTGGGAAAAGCCTTCCGGGACGGCAAACCCTGTTATTACATCAACGACGGGGTGTACCATACCTATTCGGGGCAGGTCTTCGATCACGTCAATTATCCGGTGCTGCCGTTTAAGGAGGGGGAGACCCAGATCTCGTCGGTCTTCGGGCCCACCTGCGATGCTTTCGACACCATAACCCTGTCAGCAGAACTCCCCGATCTCGATATCGGGGACCTTGTCTATTCCGAGAACATCGGGGCGTACTCCCATGCTTCATCCACGTACTTCAACGGGTTCCCTCCGGCTAAGGTCGTGCACATCAACAAATAATCCCACCTTTTTTCGAACCTGCTTTTGGGGAGATCTGCCGGATACTAACAGATAACTCCGATCACCACCCATACCCTGCCATATGCATCGCAGCACCCCGCTCATCGTATTGATCCTCCTGGTATTCTGTATCGCAGCTGGCTGTACCGGTATCCTGTCCGAATCGCCGGAATCCCCGGGTGACTCAGCCAACGGCGGGACGCTCGAAGTCGGGGTCAGCGCGATGGACGCCGTTCTCACCTCAACGTATCTCCAGATGGCGAACCTGGATATGACCTTCATCGATGTGACGCTCACGAATCCGACCGGTGATCCAATAACCGTGACCGTGGAATCCGAGATCCCGGGATACACGGAAAAGTCGATCAATACGGTCGTGGTCCCGGCCTACGGGAATATCACGGTAGGACAGACCCCGGTGCTCCGCCCTGACGCGATTCCCCGGGAAATGACACCCGCTGCGCTTCATTATCGCGTGGCTTATGCAAGCGGGAACCTTATTGAAGAACAGACCGTCCCGGTTAAGATCTATGCCCGGGACACGATGGTCTGGGGGGTAAAAGACGGCGGGGAATGGAATGACATGACGCCGTTCATTGCCGCATGGGTGACCCCGCATGCTGAAGGGATAGATATCCTGGTCCGCCGGGCAGCAGAGTACCATCCCGAACGGTCGATGAGCGGGTACCAGTGCGGCACGGGCTGCACGGATGATGACTGGGACGTGTACACCAATGCCCAGGTGGAGGCGATCTACACTGCCCTTAAGAACGATTACCGGATCACGTACATCAACTCCCCCATTGCTTACGGGAAATCATCCGAGAATTCCCAGCGGGTCCGGTTGCCTGCCGAGTCCCTGGCATCGGGATCCGCCAACTGTATTGACGGGGCAGTCCTGTATGCCTCGGCACTCGAATCTATCGAACTCGATCCTCACCTCATCATCACCCCGGATCATGCGTTCGTCTGCTATGAGACTGCCCCCGGTACCGGCCGGGCAGCCTGCCTTGAGACCACGATGACCGGCTCAGCATCGTTTTCCGATGCAATTTCCGCGGGGAGGGAAGCCTATGATGAAGAGGTCCAAAACGGGAATTTCGCGTCCGGGAAATCCCAGGAACTCTCGATTGCCAGCCTGAGGGAGGAAGGGATCCTCCCGATGGCATGACGGGGGTATCCGCCCCAAAAACTCTTTTTGCAGCCGGGATGATAAGCTACCGATGACTACGATCTTTCTCTACCTCATCGATACCATGTCAGACTGGGAGTACGGCTATGTTCTTGCCGAACTCCATTCAGGGCGTTTCTTAACGGATCCGGCGCGTTGTTATGACGTGGTCCTCTGCGGGCGGACTATGGACCCGGTGACCACGATGGGCGGACTGCATCTGGAACCGGAGGTGCTTATCAGGGACATCCGGCCGGGCAAGGGGGATCTCCTGCTCCTGCCCGGCGCGGACACCTGGCTTGACCCGGCGCAGGGTCCGGTGATCGAAACGGTGCGGACACTGCACGATAACGGTGTGGTTGTAGCCGCAATCTGCGGGGCAACGATGGCGCTTGCAAATGCCGGGCTGCTGGATAACCGGCCGCATACGAGCAATGATCCCGCGGTGCTCAAAATGTTCTGCCCGGGCTACCAGGGGGAACCGTTCTATGTCAACGAGCCCGCGGTAACGGACGGCAACCTGATCACGGGAAGCGGTCTTGCACCGGTTGCGTTCGCGTACCATATCTTCCGCAGGCTTGAGGTGATGAGCCCCGCAACCCTTGAGGCATGGTACGGGCTCTATACCACGCAAAGGCCGGAGTTTTTTTACGCACTGATGGCATCCCTTCCAAAAAAGTCCGAATAGTCCCTGACAGGTCCGCACTGCACAAGGGAAGGGCAAGATTTATCGTCCGGACCGGATAGTATTCACGTGTCAGGAGGAGACGACCATGGAGACCATGATTGGGAGAGTAACGCACTACTATCCGAAGATCAGTGTCGCGGCAGTTGTCCTTGAAGGGCACCTTGCCAGAGGCGACCGGATCCATATCCGCGGACCTCACGATGATCTGCACCAGTCCGTTACGTCAATGGAACAGGAACATGTGCCAATCCAGGAAGCAGATACCGGCCAGGATATCGGCATCAGGGTGATCGAGCGGGTACACGAAGGGGATATGGTGTTTCTCGAGCGGTAACCTTCTCATTTTTTTCCTTTGGGGGCGCACCTTACCGTTTCAGAGCCACCATCTCGATTTCCACAAGCGCCCCTTTTGGCAAACCCGTGACCTGGACAGTAGCCCGGGCCGGGTAGTCGTCCGTGAAATAATTGCCGTAAACCCTGTTCACCGTTGTCCAGTCGCTCATGTTGACGAGGTAGATCCGGGTCTGGACCACATCTTCAAAGCCGAGGCCGGATTCCTGAAGGATGGCATGGAGGTTTTCCATTACGAGTGTTGTCTGCCCTTCAATAGTACCGGAGAGATTCCCGGTTGAGGGATTGATACCAATTTGGCCAGACAGGAAGACGAAATCGCCGGATTTCACGGCCTGGCTGTACGGTCCGATCGGTTGCGGTGCGTTTTTGGTAAAGATCACATGGGTTTCTCCTTGTCCAATCGGGGAGTGGAGAAATCCCCCCAATATCGCACCTGCAATGAGCCCGCAGGCAAACACGAGTAAAATAATTCCTTTGTTGGGTCCGGTCACCAGCATCCCTTACCGTTATTGTTGGTAGAGAGGGATTACCGAAAATCACCACATACTATATTTATCTGGAATCAGTTATC
>JBFYKS010000238.1:0-13806 GCA_041305785.1 Methanoregula sp.
GAGCGGGACGACATGATCGGCCGCCCTATCACTGCTTTCATGCACCCCGATGACCTTGCCGACAATGCCCGCAGGCTTGCAGATCGCCAGCAGGGCATGACCGGGCGGTATGAGCGGCGGTTCCTGCACAGGAACGGGACAACCGTCTACACCCTTGTATCGGCAACCCCGCTTTTCTCGGGCGGAACCTTCACCGGTTCGTTTGCCATGATCACTGATATCTCGGACCGAATCACAGCAGAAGACGCCCTCCGGCTCGCAAACAGGCGGCTCATGCTGATGAGTTCAGTCACCCGGCATGACCTCCTCAATACCATTATCTCTTCCCGGGGGTATCTTGCCATGGCGCGCCACATGGCCCGGGATCCCGGTCTTTTAGAGATCCTGAGCCGCCTTGAGACGGTCATCGATGCAATGGAGGCGCAGGTATCCTTCACAAGGGTGTACCAGGATATCGGATCCGCCCCGCCGGTGTGGCAGGATATCGAAAGACTGGTCCAGGGCTGTAAAAACGTTCGGGATACCAGGATCGTTTCTGATATTTCCAACATCGAGGTTCTTGCCGATCCGCTCATCACCAAAGTCTTTACCAATCTCCTGGACAACTCCCTGCGTCACGGAAACCATGTCACAGAAATCCATGTGCATGCGCAACCCGGAAATAATGGTCTTGTCATTGTATGGGAGGACAATGGCGCTGGCATCCCAATCAATGAAAAAGAACTCATCTTTGACCGTGGGTATGGCAAAAACACCGGTCTTGGCCTCTTTCTTGTGAGGGAGATCCTCGCAATCACCGGTATAACGATCCGGGAAAATGGTGAGCCGGGCAAAGGTGCACGGTTTGAGATCTCCCTTCCAAAGGACCGGTACCGGATCGTACCTGCCGGGAAATTCTCTGGTAAGATCTCCAATAAGGGGAGTGACAGGTCATCCGGGTGACTGCCATACACACTTTAAAAATCCGAAAATACGCAGGAAGCTCACCCCATCAGAACAACAGCACCCGCTGGTGCTCTGCCTGGACGTTACCCGGCGGGTAGAAGAAGATCTTGCCGAGGCCGGGGTACCCGATATCCAGCACCGCATTGAGCGACTTCTCTTTCTGTAACCCCCGTTTCTGGAATGAGGGTGTAAAGGCAAAGAAGTGGAGGTTCTCGCTGCCGGCAACCGCGTTGACGGTCTCCTGGATGGTGAACTCCCCGGAACCCTGCTGCACAAGGTGGTTCCCGGTAAGGGCATACACGCCGTCCTCGATGAAGATCACCCGCGTCAGGATTCCGGCATGGGCACAGGCAACGGCAAAGGAGATTGCCCCCGCAGCAGTTCCGGTGCTGTACGGGCTTTTGGTGATCAGGATCGTGACCGGCGGCGCTTTACTTGCTTTTTCCGCACGATCATACGAGTGGCCTGAGCCCAGCTTCTGGAACGGGAGGACGCCGGCATCTGAAGAGAGGATGATATGGGGGGAGACGAAGCGCTCTATCAGCGAGTTGATCTGGCGGATCCGGAACCCGGGGATCGTACAAGTGGATATTACCTGTCCCTGCCCGTCGTCCCACGTGCTGTAGCCCCGCGCTGCTGCTGAACGACTGCATCCAATACCGGAAAACCCGAGTTTTTTCGCTGTCGCCTTGTCGGTCAAAGCAACAAGTCCCTCGCCGATATTTACTGAATCTGTTGGTTTCTGGCAATGGTGGCCGATATGTACTCCGTCGAGGTATGCGTAGATCTCTGCAGAGAGCCGCTCGTCAAGGGCAGATGAGAGGAACATAAGCCCGTTCTCCGCAGAACTGAACATGTAGGGTGATTCGATCTGGAGCCATCCTGCAGTCCCCGGCAGTGGCGCTTTGGTCTGCCGGGACGCCGCAGCAAGGTCTTTCCAGAACGAGGGTTTGCCATCAGGACCAGAGCTGTTGACATCGATCACCTGATCCGGGAATTTCATCCTGAGCGGCCCGATACCGATCCCCCTGAGGTCCAGTTCCTTCCGGTCACAGACAATCCGGACCGGAGAGAAGGAGAGGATGATGTTCCAGATCTGCAGCGTCTCGGGATCTTCAAGGCAGTAAAGGGCATCCCCGGTGATAAAGAAGGTGAAGACCGTACTGCCGGTGGTCTTCTGGTGCATCAGGGTCTCAGGTGCGAGCTGGACAAAGAAGAACTTGAGGCATTCCTCGATCCATGAGAGTCGTTCTGGCAAAAGGGAGTGCGAGAAGAGAAAAAAATATGAATTCATGGATTAGATCCGCTCCCTTTTGCCTGCAATGTCAGATGCTTCTTCAGGATAATCTCCCAGAGTTGTGGTGAGAGCCGGCGCGATTCCACGACAAGATCCAGATCCCGGGCGATCCGGGGGATCATCGTTGTTGCAGCGGGGATGGTATCGCAGGTAATGATCAGTTCATCGGATGGCAATAAAGCCTTTGCTTTTCTTTGTACCGTCAGGAGGCAGAACGGGCTCACCGGGCCGGTGATGTCAAGGTGCTTTGTTCCCATGCGGTCTCCTGCGCCGGGCCCTTTTTTTAAGATTGCACTACGTTTTAGCGCCCTTCATATGGCCCGGTTGTTGACCGGAACGTTCATTGTCTGGGAACAAAAAGGCTTGCCCGGCCTCGTTCTGCCGCTAAGGACCTTTTTTTAATAACGGGATCATGGCAAATCCAAAACAGGTATACGCAAAGAGGAAGTAAACAGAATATTGATTACCATGACTGATGAGAAGATAGAAAAAGCTCTTGAAGAAGCCGGCATCACCGAATCGATCACCTGTCCGCAGGCATTTTCCATTGCAGAAAAAGCGGGGGTCTCCCGGGTTGAAGTCGGAAAGTACTGCACCGTGAACAGGATTAAGATCCGTGGCTGCCAGTTGGGCTGCTTTAAATGAGCAGGTTCTTTTGTGTTATTCCGGTAGCGGATGCGGTAGATGTCGTCCTCCGCATCGCACCCTCTCCTGCAATGGAAACCGTAGCCGTGGAATCAGCGTCCGGCCGGATCCTTGCCGATGAGGTCATTGCCGATTCGGATATCCCGGGATTTGATCGCTCCGTTGTGGACGGGTATGCCGTCAGGGCTGCGGATACCGCAGGAGCAGGCGATGCCATCCCTGCCCTCCTCACCTGCACCAGGAGAATCACCATGGGACAGCAGGATGCAACCACTCCGATTTCCCCGGGAACCTGCGCCTATATTCCGACAGGGGGTGTCCTTCCTGCGGGTGCCGATGCCGTGGTGATGGTGGAGTACGCAGAAGAGGCCGGCGAAACGGTGCTTTTAAAGAAACCTGCAGCTTATGGGGAGAATGTCCTCCATCGCGATGAGGATTTCAAAAAAGGGGAGATGGTTTTCTCCATTGGGCACCGGCTCTCGCCGCAGGATGCCGGTGTCCTTGCCGCGTGCGGGTATGCTATGGTCACGGTTGCACGAAAACCGGTGGTCGGGATCATCTCAACCGGCAATGAACTGGTGCCGGCAACCGTGGTGCCCGCGCCGGGGCAGGTGCGGGATGCCAATGCACCCATGATTGCTGCATACCTGGCGGATTATGGCTGTATCCCCCGGTTATACGGGATCGTCCGGGACGAAAAGGAGGCCTTTGAAGCGGTGCTCGCAAAAGCGGTACCGGAATGCGATGTGGTTCTCCTTTCGGGCGGGAGTTCCAAAGATGACCGGGACATGACGGCAGGAACCATCGCCGCCATGGGTACGGTGCTCGTCCACGGGATTGGCATTGCCCCCGGCAAGCCGACCATTGTCGGCCGGATACAGGAAAAACCGGTCTTTGGTCTCCCGGGCCACCCGGCATCAGCGTTTGTGGTCCTCATCGCCATTGTCCGGCCGCTCCTTGACCGGATGCTGGGAGTCAGCCAGCCGTTCCAGCGGACAAACCGGGCAACCCTTGCTGTCAATATCCCCTCCCAGCGGGGCCGGGAGGAGTATGTCCGCGTCCGGCTTGAGGACGGGGTGGCGACCCCGCTGTTTGGGAAATCCGGCCTTCTCAACACCCTTGTCCGGAGCAGCGGACTTGTCCGCATCCCGGCCGGTGCCGAAGGGCTCGAACAGGGCAGCGAAGTCGAGGTGATCCTGTGGTGAAGCGGTATCTCTCGGTCATCAGCCTGGATGATGCCCTCGCCCTCCTTGACCGCGAGTTCTCAAAAAAACCTTCGGTAATTCAGGTCCCTCTTAACAACGCAAACGGTCGGATCACTGCAGAGGCGATCTTTGCGAAATACTCGGTACCGGAGATCCATGTTTCAGCCATGGATGGCATCGCGGTGGTGAGTGCAGAGACAAATACCGCATCCGAACAGCACCCAATCACGCTTCCCCGGGCGGCACGGGTCAACACCGGAAATGTTGTTCCTCCGGAATATGATGCCGTGATCATGATTGAGGATGTGTGGGAAGACGATGGCATGTACACGATCCGGAAGGCTGCTGCTCCGTGGCAGCATGTACGACCCGCGGGGGAAGACCTGGCCGAATCCGAGATGGTGATGCCATCAGGCCACCGGATCCGGTCCCACGAACTCGGGGGGCTTGCCACGTACGGTATCACGGAAGTGAACACCATGACCGTCAGGATCGGGCTCGTCCCCACCGGCAGCGAGCTTGTGGCTCACGGGACCCGGCCAAAGCCCGGGCAGGTTGTCGAGAGCAACACCGTGATGGCAAAGGCCATGCTTGAGGAGGCCGGTGCCACCTGCACGCGGTACCCGTTTGTTGAGGATGTACCCGAAAAGATCCGTGACGCCATTTCAGGGGCGGTCAAAGAGAACGATATCGTGGTTGTATCCGCCGGGTCATCTGCCGGCACAAAGGACTACACGGAATCGGTGATTGCGGGGCTCGGGGAGGTACTCGTCCACGGGGTAGCAATCAGGCCGGGAAAACCGGTCATCATCGGGCGGGTTGAGAAGAAACCGGTCATCGGTCTTCCGGGGTATCCCCTCTCGGCACTCACCGTGCTCCGGGAGATCGTTCTGCCCTGCCTGAAGTACTATGGCCTGCCGGTTCCACAACCCGCGATCGTTCCCGCGCAGATCACGACAGCCATCGCAAAAGAGGTCGGATCGGACGAGTTTGTGCTCTGTTCGCTTGGGAAAATCGGTGGGCGATGGGTTCTGTCGCCCCAGTCCAAGGGTGCCGGTGTCCAGATGGCCGGTATCCGGGCCAACGCATATATCAAAGTACCGAAGAGCTCCGAGGGATTCGATGCGGGAAGCGTTGTCGATGCACGGCTGATGGTACCTGCCCGGGAAGCAGAGCAGGCTCTTCTCATCACCGGCAGCCATGATCCGGTCATTGATTACCTCTCTGATCTCATCCGGCCAAAGGGTGTCACGCTCCTCTCTACCCATGTTGGCAGCATGGGCGGGATCCTTACCCTGAAAAAGGACCAGTGCCATGCAGCTCCTACGCACCTGCTTGCCGATGACGGGAGCTACAACACCGCATACGTGAAAAAGTATCTCCCTGAGACTGCGGTGAACCTGCTCTGCATTGCTGAACGGCAGCAGGGTATCGTCTCGCAAGACGGTCTCCTGTTCACTGATCTTCCCGGCCGGTCGTTTATCAACCGGCAGAAGGGTTCGGGAACCCGCATGCTCCTTGACCACGAACTCAAAAAAACCGGCATTGACCCTTCCGCAATTCCTGGTTACGAACGGGAAGTGACCACGCATATTGCCGTAGCCCTTGCTGTCAGAAGCGGGGAAGCAGAAGCCGGCATGTGCGTGTACAGTGCAGCAAAGGCACTGGGGCTCCCGTTTGTTCCGGTTGCAAACGAGCGCTATGAACTCGCCTTCCGACAAGAGCATGCAGACGACCCGCGGCTTGTGACCCTTATTGAGGCAATCCGCTCCACCGCGTTCAAAGAGATCCTTTCCCGGCTTGGCGGCTACGACACAAAAGAGACCGGCCGGATACGTCCGGGAGACGGATAATCAGCCTTTGGCCGCGCAGGTTTTTTCCTGATGGCTGGGGGGATTTTTGTCAGATTCACGGTCCGGTTTTTTTTGACAATCCAGATAATCCGATTAAATTTTGAATCCGGATCCTTTCCGGGGCATCATGGTTCTGGCAATCCTTCCTGATTTTGCGAATCCGGAGGTGCCCCATTTTTACCCGGTTGGGAAAATATATTCCCGTTATAAGTTAATCACCCGTACCTCAACAAAAATTTGAGTTAACTTAACCTGTCAAAATTAAACATTTGTGCATAAAGAAACCTTTAACTAACAAGCAACTCAACTTACTGTTTACGACGACAAGTGTGTGATACGCATGGCGTTTTCTGTACATATTAACATGGAGCAATGCACCGGTTGTGGCAACTGTGTCGTTGCATGTCCGGTTGATGCACTCGAACTGTATACGATCAACCCCGCAACCAAGGAGAAGATCTATGCAGTCCGTAACGGTAAGTCCATCCACCTCGATGTCAAGGCCGAGCTCTGCGCCGGCTGTGGTGTCTGCGTGAATGCCTGCCCGATGGATGTAATCCGCCTCTCCGGCAAGGGAGAGATGATCCCGACCGAGGCATAAAAAAAGTGAGGAATAGCATGGCAAAAACAATTTCTGTTAACCTGATCTCCGGCAGGACCATCCAGCAGGGTGTTGCAATCGAGAGCGGCAAGGAGAAACCTTCGTACCGCACTGCCTGCGGTATCATCGAGATGGACAAGGCCGACTTAAAAGCGCTTGGAGCATGGAAGAACACCAACGTGAAGGTCACCAGTGAGTTTGGCAGCGTCGTCGTCAAAGCTGTCGAAGCCACGCAGGGACCCCACCCGGGTGTTGCGTTCATCCCCATGGGCCCGTGGGCAAACTCGGTTGTCAACCCGAACACCTACTCTACCGGCATGCCGACCTTTAAGGGCACGCCCGTTACGGTGGAAGTTGCGATCAACGAGCAGGTACTTCTCGGTATCGAACTCGTCCAGAAGCAGTGCGGGGTGATGGTAGGATGACCAAGACCATCACCGATGTCATCTGCCCGTTCTGCGGGACCCTCTGCGATGACGTTGAAGTCGTTGTCTCTGATGACGGCAAGAAGCTCCTTGAAGTAGCAAATGCCTGTGTCATCGGGACCGAGAAGTTCCTCCACTCCCAGTCTCCCGACCGGGTCACAAAGCCCCGTCTCCGCCAGGCTGACGGCAGCTGGAAGGATATCAGCTACGATGAAGCAGCTGATTATACCGCAAAGATGCTCGCCAAGGCAAAGAAGCCCTTAATGTACGGGTGGTCCTCCACCAACTGCGAGGCCCAGAGCGTTGGAAACGAGATCGCCGAGATCTCAAAAGCCTGTTGTGACAACACCGCAGCAGTCTGCCATGGGACAACCCTGATTGCAGTCCAGGACATCGGTCTTCCGAGCTGTACCCTTGGGGAGGTCAAGAACCGTGCCGACCGCGTCATCTTCTGGGGATGCAACCCGGCACACGCCCACCCCCGGCACATGTCCCGGTACTCCATCTTCCCCCGGGGTTTCTTCACCGGTAAGGGACAGATGAGCCGCAAGCTCGTGGTCGTTGACCCCCGCTGCACCGACACCTCCAAGATGGCAGATGTCCACCTGCAGATTGAGCAGGGCAGGGATTACGAACTTCTCGATGCCCTTCGTGTTGCCCTCAAGGGCGAGTGGCTCCCCGACTCGGTTGCAGGGATCCCCCAAGAGAAGATCCGCGAGGTCGCAGATATCTTAAAGAGCGGCCGGTTCGGGATCATCTTCTTCGGCATGGGTGTCACCCAGTCCCTCTCCAAGAACCACAACATTGACGCAGCCATTGCGCTGACAAAAGACCTCAACGAGTACACAAAATACTCGATCATGCCAATGCGGGGCCACTACAATGTTACCGGCTCCGGCGAAGTCTTTGCCTGGCAGTTCGGGTTCCCGTACTCTGTTGACCTTACCCGTGGCTTTGCCCGTTACAACCCGGGCGACTCGAGTTCGATCGATCTCCTTACCCGCGGGGAAGTCGATGCGATGTTCACCATCGGCAGCGACCCAGGTGCACACTTCCCGATCAGCGCTGTTAAGGGTATTGCAAAGGTCGATTCGGTCTGTATCGATCCGCACATGACCCCGACTTCTGGTGTCTCCAAGCTTCACGTCCCCGTTGCCTTCAACGGTGTTGAGTGCGGCGGCAACTGCTACCGTATGGACAACGTCCCGATCGACTGCCGCAAGGTTGTCGAGCCGCCAGAGGGGATGCTCACGGACGAGCAGTTCCTCATCATGGTACGTGACCGGCTCAGGAAACTCAAGGGGGCAGCATAACATGTCTGAATATATCATCAAGAACGGTCACGTCTTTGACCCGGTGCAGGGCATCAAGGGCGACAAGAAAGATATCGCAATCAAGGATGGAAAGATCGTAGACAAGGTCGGATCCGGTGCAAAGGTCATTGACGCCAAGGACAAGACCGTTATGGCAGGTGCCGTAGAGATCCACGCCCACATCGCAGGGCCCAAGGTCAACCTCGGCCGCATCTACCGGCCCGAGGACAAGCTCTTCAGCTGCACCCCGACAAAGGGCATGGAGCGGATGGGCAGCGGGGCATCGATCCCGACCACCTTCAAGACCGGCTACGAATATGCCAAGATGGGCTATACCACGGCAATGGAAGCCGCCATGCCCCCGCTCTTCTCCCGCCACGTGCACGAGGAGATCCGCGACACCCCGATTATTGATGAGGGTGCATTCCCGGTCTTTGGTAACAACTGGTTCATTCTTGAGTACCTCAAAAACCAGGAGATCGAGAACACCGCTGCCTACATGGCATGGCTCCTCAACGTCACCAAGGGTTACGCGGTCAAGGTCGTCAACCCCGGCGGCACCGAAGCCTGGGGCTGGGGACTGAACTGTCTCACCGTCAACGACCCCGTCCCGTACTTTGACATCACCCCGGCGGAGATTGTCAGGGGCTTAATGGAAGCCAACGAATACCTCGGCCTCCCGCACTCGGTGCATATCCACCCCAACAACCTCGGGAACCCCGGCTGCTACGAGACTACGCTCGACACGCTGAAGCTCACCGAAGGCCTCAAAGCGAAGAACAAGTTCGGCCGTGAGCAGGTACTTCACCTCACCCACACCCAGTTCCACTCCTATGGTGGCACCAACTGGGGCGACTTCGAATCCAAGGCCAAGGAAGTTACCGACTACATCAACAAGAACAAGAACATCACCATCGACACCGGTAACGTCACCCTTGACGAGACCACCACGATGACCGCTGACGGCCCGTTCGAGCACCACCTCACCGGCCTCAACCACTTAAAGTGGGCAAATGTCGATGTCGAACTCGAGACCGCAGCCGGAGTCGTGCCCTACATTTACAGCCCGAACATCTCGGTCTGTGCCATCCAGTGGGCAATCGGTCTTGAGATCCCCTTAATGATGAAAGACCCGATGCGCTGCTACATCACCACCGACCACCCGAACGCAGGGCCGTTCACCCGGTACCCCCGTGTCATCAAGTGGCTCATGAGCAGGAAGGCCCGGGAAACCCAGATAAACGCCTTCAAGCACAAGGACAAGGTTCTCTCGCAGACAAGCCTCGGTTCGCTCGACAAGGAGATCTCGCTCTATGAGCTCGCCCAGATGACCCGCGCCGGCCCGGCCAAGTCGCTTGGTCTCGCCTCCATGATTGGCGGCCTCAAGCCCGGCATGGATGCCGATGTTGCTGTGTACAACTTCAACCCCGAGAAGCCGGTTGCAGACCCCGAAGACATCGAGAAGGCATTCAGCCGCTGCGCTGCCGTCTTCAAGAGCGGTGTGCAGGTTGTCAGCAATGGCGAAATTGTCAGCAACGGCCACAAGCGCACACTCTGGGTTAATGTCAAGGCAAAAGAGAACGCGCAGGTTGCCCGCGACATTAACGAGAAGTTCATCAAGTACTACAGCATGACGCAGAACAACTACGAAGCGCTCGGGCACCACTTTGTCCCGAACCCGTACGCCATTGAGGTGGATGCAACCAACTGAGGTGGAGAAGAATGGAAACTGTAACCATTACCATGAAAAATGCGCCTGCACTGTATCTTGAAGCAGACACCCTCTCCCCCGATGCATTTGCCGGCAAAAATGCGGCAAAGATTGCAGAACTCCCGGTCTTTGAGGGGAACAACCCTTCAACCCTCGGCAAGTACTTCGAGATCAGCGGCAGCGCGGGTGCGACGGCTGCTGACACGAAGATCGTTGTCAAAGGCGACGTGAAGAAGGTCAAGTATCTCGGCTTCAAGATGACCGATGGCGAGATGGTCATCGAGGGCTCCGCTGACCAGTACGTTGGTGCCTGGATGAAGGGCGGCAAAATCCTTGCAAAGGGCGATGTCGCAGCCTTCGCTGCAACCGCCATGAAAGGCGGGGAGCTGATCATCGAAGGCAATGCCGGCAACTACCTCGGCGCTGCCTACCGTGGCGACTGGAGAGGCATGTCCGGCGGGAAGATCCTTGTCAAGGGCAATGCCGGTTCCGATACCGGGATGTACATGCTCGGCGGCGAGATCGTCATCAACGGCGACAGTGAAGTCCACGTTATGACCCACGCAGAGGGCGGAAAGGTTGTCATCAAGGGCAATGCCAAGAGCAAGCTCGGTGGCCAGATGGTGGACGGAACCATCATCGTCTTCGGTTCCATCGATGTTATGATGCCCGGCTACAAGCCAAATGGCGAAGTCGAGCTCGAAGTCGACGGCACCAAGGCAAAATTCGCCCATTTCATCGGCGACATGGGCGAGCGCCACAAGAAGAAGAAAGGCGTTGTCGTATACGGCAACCTGTACAAGAAGATCTGATCTTCTTTCATCCATTTTTCCAATTCAGGCACACTTGTCAGGGGCCCGTTCGCCAAAAAAATGGCGGACGGGCTTTTTTTTTAAATGCCGATGGGATCAGAATGCCCCAATAATCTTAAAAGAATACCTGCCTTCTCCCCGTGACGGCCTCAATCACCAGTTCATTCCCAATCCATCAAGGGTTTTCTCGGGTTTTACCTGGCAGGGATAACGTTGTCATCGCATCCGTGGGAGTACTTCAGGTGGCAGCAAAGACTCGCAGATGAGCCAAGGACGAGGGCAACCACCATTAAAAATATCGAACCGTTACGCGGGAAAAAAGGGATCTATACTTCCATCCCTGCCTTACTCGCTTCATCCACGACCGGCTTTGCCTCAGGCACCTTCTTTAAGATCTCCTCCCGGAACTTATCGAAGTGGAGATCATCCAGCTGTTCTGATAAAAGACGACCGCTCCATGCCCGGCGGTATACCCAGTCCACGATCTTGTCGATAACAAAGAGAACCTGCTCCTCGGTCTCGACCGTGAGGAGGCTTCGCCCGATCTTCGGGTGCCGTCCGCGCCTGCCGCCAACCGTGATTAAGTAGTGGCGGTGCTCGGCTTTGACAAGATCATAGTGGCACGACTGTACGCAGACCCCGCACTGGACGCACTTTGCCTCGTCGAGTACCGACAGGCCGTTTTTGATCTTGATCGCGTTCTCCTTGCAGTAATAAACACAGTTCCCGCAACCGGTGCAGAGCCGTTCTTTTGTCCGGAGGGGTTTGATCCTGCCGATGACCCCTATCTCGTTGAGCATCGGGCTTGTACAGGCATTCGGGCAGCCGGAGATGGCGATCCGCATCTTGACCGGCATCTCTTTTCCAAAGAGTTTCGCGTCGATCTTCGTTGCAAGGCTGATGGTATCGATGTTGGCAAACTTGCACCGCTCTGTTCCCGGGCACGCGATGATATTGACAATCTCGTCCTTTTCAGAGCCGATAGGTGTCCCGTTCTTCTCAAGGGCCTTTGCGATCTTTTTGAGATCTGTACCTTTGACGTGCGGGATCTCCAGCGTCTGCCGGGTGGTTGCATGGACATTACCATTCCCATACTTTTTTGCCAGCGTGGCAATCCCCCGGAGATGGTCCACGGAAAATACCCCGGCCGGTGCCCGGAGCCGGACCGTGCAGTAATCAGCGTCCCGTTCGGTGATGACGCCGCCCTTCATGTGAATGCCAGTTTCTATCCGCATCGTATATGTACAGTTGAAGGATCGGGTAATTAATGCTCGGGTCCTGCCAAAAGGGTCTCCGACAGCAAAGAGGTCAGTAGTAGGAGAGCTGACCGGTATTGGTCGTATTCGTGGTCACATCCGAAAGAATTCCCGGCGGGTTTCCGGTCGCAGGATCGATGAGCAGAACAACCGATCCGCCGGGTGCCGTGGTGGATCGTGTGGTAACCAGGGTCCCGTTTACGTAGATCTCCACGAGCAGAAGATCAATCGTGTAATCCTGCTTCTCAACCGACACCTGGACAAGCCCGTCATCCCGGAGCATGCGAATCCGTTTCTCCCCGGAACCCGAGAACTGCTGCAGGTATCCCGGATTGCCGGCCTCCCCGGAATAGTACGCGGGGGAGGTTATCCGCACCCAGGTTCCCTCCTGCGGTACCACGGGTGGGATGAGGGCAGGTGCCGGAGTGAGGGGTGTGACCGGAACCGTGGTGGGGGTGACCGGCTGATGTTCCATTAGGGGTATACCGGAGGGCGGCATGAACAGGATCGCAGCAATCAGCAGCAGGATGCAGACGGCTGTAGCTCCCGCGATGATGGGCAGGATACCCGGCCGGCCTGCTGGTGGATCTTCGGGTTTTTTGTGTGCAGGAACTAATGGAGCCTCCGGCTCATTGGAGCCTCCGGAGGCTACCGGAACCGCCTCCTTGCCGGGGGACTCCACCTCGGCTTCGTCCTCGATGCGATCCGGCGTGACAACCTGCACCTCTGGTTCTCTCTCTTCGGGAATTCCTTCAACGGGAGCCGAAATGACCCCGCCATCCCCTACCGGCTCCGGCAGGGTCTCCGTGATCTGTGACGATCTCATCACCCCGCGTTCGATCTCCTCAAAGACCGGCAGATGGTCTTCAAGAGCCGGAGAGGGAAGTATTACCGGCTGCTCAGGGGGCATGGTGACCGGCGATTCATTCACCTCTTCCGGTAATGATGACGTACGGCGAATGGGGGTGTCACAGAGATGATCCACCTCTTTTGGAGGAACCTCATCCCCGGTTGCCACCGGAGGGATCCGGGCCGGTTGATCCCCGGTCAGGGATCGCACGGCCGCAAGTATCGAAGCGGAGAGCGATTCGGGCGGTATATGGATTTTTGCACCGGGGGATTCGCGGTTTACGGGTTGTTCCGGAGCATGTGTTTCAATTGAGGCCTGCTCCTGTCCGTTCCATCCGCGTTCACCAGATTCCGGCCCGGGAATATCTTCGGGTTGTTCCTGGGGTTCAACCGGTTCTTTCATGGCCGGGTAAATTTGGGGGATTACCACCGGCTCCGGTTCGTCAAGGATGATCTCCATCTCCCGTGGGGGTTCCGGTGCAGGGAAGTTTTCCGGGCGGGGCCGGGCAATATCCGGGGCAACCCAGCGCCGGACCGAAGGTCGCATCCCCGAACCGGCAGGTGCAGTCTCGATTGAGACGTGCTCTGCCCGGCTGGATACGGAGAGCTCGATGAGTTTTTTTACCCAGTTATCCCGGTCATGTTTCCGGCTCTCCAGCGGTTCCTGCATAAAGGTGAGGATACTTGTTTCCGGCGCATCCTCATCCGGCTGCTGGTGAGTGAGGATGATGACCGGTTCACCGGTTGCAGCCTTCCCGCTCCGGACTGAACTGACCCCGGCAAGAGGAATGACACGGGGCGCAGAGCGGGCATTTTCGCTGTCGGTGAGGATCAGCTGCCGGGTGGTGAGCATAGCTTCCCAGATGCCCCGGTCAAGACTCACCCTGTCCGTAG
>JBFYKS010000239.1:0-16573 GCA_041305785.1 Methanoregula sp.
GCAACCGGGCCAATTTGCCAGATGACTATATCGAGACTATCCTCGGGGCCCTGTCCGAGCGAAAGCGAAAACGGTTCCGCGATGGCGCATGGCTCGACGACCTTGAGGGAGCGCTCTGGAAGAGGGCATGGATCAACAACTCCAGGATAGCAGTGCAGAACGTACCTGAACTACTCCGCATTGTTGTTGCCGTTGATCCCGCCGTCACCTCCGGCGAGGACAGCAACGCGACCGGCATCACGGTCCAGGGGATCGACGCCCGTACACCCCTCCCTCACTTTTACGTTCTTGCAGATCGGACCGTCGAGTCCGCATCCCCGATGGAATGGGGGCAGGCCGCAGTCAATGCATTCCACGAGTATAAAGCCGATTTCATGATAGGAGAGGTAAACAACGGAGGGGAACTGGTCCGGAGCAACATCCAGACTGTGGATCCAAACGTCCCCTTCAAGATGGTCTACGCATCCCGTGGAAAAATCAAGCGTGCAGACCCCATCGCGAACCTCTACGAACAGGGGCGTGTCCACCACGCGGGGGAATTCCCGGAACTGGAAGACGAACAATGCAGTTACACCCCACAGATGGAGGCGGAAGGTAGGAACAGCCCCAATCACCTGGATGCCTGCGTGTGGGGATTGTCTGCATTATCAGGAAAATTGGGCGGCCATGTCCGGTTCGCCGCTCGTAAAATGGAGAGAAAACGATGAGAGCAAAAGACATTCTGGAAATCTGCGAGGAACTCGAAGACCTCGCAGCAGTGGGTAAGGGATTGACGAACGGGACGTGTCCGGATTGCGAGGTTGCAGTCACGGAAGAGAACCGGAGGCTACTGGCATTCTTTGGCCTTATGGAGGGTATACGACCATGAAACGCATCGCCCCCGCTATCACCATAATACGGTACAGATCACCGGGCCCTGATGGCGGCCGATTGATTGCGTTGTCGCAAGATACTGGCCGAATTGAGCAGGCGATCGCGAAAGCCAAGGACCGAATCGCAGTGCAGGGCCTTGCTGCGTACAAAAGGCGGGAGCATGAAGAGCACGAAGGCATCCCGCACGACCCCGGCACGGCCATCGCAGGATTCCCCAATTGGGCTGATGTGTACAGGGAAGAGCTCGCGACCGTAGGGATTGCTGCGGTAGTGGGCTCCAACACCCTCTGTTACGAGACCCAACCGTTCGAAAAATTAGATCGGGGGTTGCCTCGCGCATCTGCCGAAGGAAAACGCAAAATCAGAAGAGAAGACTTGTTAACCCATCTCAAAAATGTGGAATCGATGATAAGGGAAGATATCCGTAATGGTGGCCCTCGATGCTTAGGTACGGCGCTCATACCCGTCACAACTCGAATCCGCCACGAGGAGACAAGATCATGAGGATCCCCTTCACCAACCGGACCCTCTCCATCCAGGAGGGCCCGGTTGAAAAACTCGTCAGCGTCGCAAAGGCACGGTGGGCCTCGTTCACAGGCAGCCGTACAACTACTGATCTCATGCAGGACCCGACCCGGACCTTCCCTCACCTCCGAAAACTCAGGAATATGTACAAGGCCGGGGGATACATCTCAACAGGTATCGACCTGTACCCGCTCTATACGTTCGGGGAATGGCACTCACTCGAAAGCGACGACGAGACCGCGAAGAAACAGGTAGAAGAATTCCTCGACCGCGTAAACTTCAATGCGATCACCACCACGCTGATGGTGGACGCCCTGGTGGTGAGAGATGGTGTCGCGGAGATTGTATATGGCAACGGCCAGCTGAACGCCACCCCGGTCAATATCGTCGTCCGGCCGGCCGAGTGTTTTGATTTCAGGACCGACGTAAAGGGGCGGATAGAGGAATATATCCAGATGTACGACAACCAGGGCCACGGCTTGACTATTGGGATCCCGCTCAAACCCTCGCAGATCCTGCACTATCAGTTCTCGCACGACCCCTCGTCCCCGTATGGCGTCAGTTTGTTCGAGCGGGCACTCCACGATATCAAACGAGACACGCGGGTAATCGATGCGGTGACGGACGGCATCGTGATGCACGGCACCCCGAAATGGCAACCCGCGGTCAATAAGAACCGGCCGGACGCCCCCCCTCTGTCCGAGGAGGACTGGGAGAAGTTCGAGAATGAGTTTAAGGACATCAACGCCCGTGACAATTTCCCGACCGAAGGGGATGTCGAGCTCATTATGCACGATACCCAGGGGGTCCCGAACGTCCAGCAGTATTCAGACGTAACTATGGCCCGAGTTTGTGCCGCGATCGGTGTGCCGGCCGA
Organism: Methanoregula sp.; assembly: GCA_041305785.1. GTDB lineage: Archaea > Halobacteriota > Methanomicrobia > Methanomicrobiales > Methanospirillaceae > Methanoregula. The sequence goes on from JBFYKS010000239.1 coordinate 2,276, forward strand.
ACTGATCGGGCTGCGGCAGGGGACCTCCGATGCCACGGCCGTCTCCCGCATCTCCGCGTTCTACAAGCAGATCAAGCTCGTGCAGAAAGATATCGAACGGCTCTGGAACCTGCAGGTCATTGACAAGGTCACCGGAAAACCCGGGCTGGTCAAGATCAAACTGAACCAGGCCTCATACCACGAGTTCCTGCAGATGGCGGTCGGAATCGCACAATTGAGGGCCGGTATAGATCCCGACGCAGTTTGCCCGGCCGATTTCGCGCGGGACCGGCTGGGGATCCCGAAGGATGAGGATTGGGACACCGAGCTGCCCCCACGGGACAAAACACCCCTCGATCGGGGGCCCGCGCCGATCCCCCACGGACTTACACCGACAGAGGCGAAACAGCCCGACAACCACGCCGCCGGAGGGTAAATTACGAGACGCAGATTCCGATCAGACCCCGCGGGCGCCAAGAGTTTCGAAAAGAAGATGGGAAGGCGCATCAGCGTGCTCGTGGCAAAATTCAGCGCCGCGGTCAAAGACATGCTGCCTTACACGCAACCGCGGGAACTCGAGTTATTACCCTATCATTTCACATCGGGCAGGTTTGTGAACGGCGTCTGGGTTACGGACACGGAGGCCTTCATGAAAGCAATCCGTGATGCTGCAGAGCGGGAGATTGGCGGCCCTGGCCGGGATCTTGCCCGCGAGTTCGCAGAGATGGAGTTCCAGCAGGGCATACGGTATGCTGAAAGGGAAATCGCCATTTTCAGGGGTCTACCGTTAGATACAGGGATAAAAATCGGAGGGGGCCGATCGCCGAAGGAGATCGAGGTTCTCAACCGCATCATATCGAACAACCTGATCGAGATAGACAAGTTCACCAACGATATGGCAACCGGGGCAAGCCGGGCGATCCGCGAAGGGCTCGCAACGGGAGAGGGTATCCGTGACATAGCCAAGCGCATTGACGAGGCGACTGAGGTCGGCAGGACCCGTGCCGAGACCATTGCCCGCACCGAAGTCATGTACGGCATCAACACCAGTTGCCGCGAACGGATGAAATCACAAGGGTGGGCAAGGTTGGAACGGGTCGAGTCAGAAGATGAACGGACCTGTACTGATTTCGAGTTCAACGTCGGGGGCAAGATCTATCGTGGTTGTGCCGCGATCAACGGCGTCATATTCACTTACGAGGAGGCAGCGCAGATTGACGAGCAGAGCCACCCGAATTGCAGGGGGACCTGGATCCCTGCAGTACCGACCGATGACGAAACCGAGACCGCCGGGGCGGAGGGATGAGATGAGCGAAACACGTCAGCAGAAACGAAAAGACATGAAGAGGAAGATGCAGCCGCGGATCAGCATGCTGCGCGGAAGTCGCATTCGCCCGATCGAACCGGTGGAAGCCACCCAACTACCGTTTGCGATGCGGTGCTGTCCGAGACCCCTGCAAAGGAGCGGTGCCGAATGATCCGAGGCACCGAAGGCGGGGTCATCCCTACCTTGCGCGAGGCGTTCGTCCATTATACCATGAAAGCAGCGCTCAGGGGAATGCTGCGTCTCATCGAGATCCCGGACGAGTTCATGCAGCAGGATGTGGAAGATCAGGACCCCCTGGTCGCAACCCTGCGGAGGATCCGCAACGAGTACCCGCAGCATGAAGGCCGGGTGTCCCGGATTGACGAGAATATCAAGGTCCTCAAGATCCTCGAGCTGCTCGTCCAGGACAAGTATTGCCGGGAACGGTTCGGCTGGTGGCTGTTCGAAATGCACGACGCCATAGTGGCCGACCAGATCCATAAGGAGAAACTCGGGCGGCGTGGCGACAAGGTCGGGTATGCTCCGGAAGACTGGTATGGAAGCCCGACAGGACGCGGGCATAAGATGGTCGAGATCGCGGGGCTGGATCCATGACGACAAAAAGTAAAATTTTGAGGTTCAGACCGGTCGTGATCTCCAGTTGCTCCGACTGCTGCAACACTGCCCATTCGCCGTATTCGTCCGCGAGTCCGTTTGGCGAACCCGAACGATATGATCGGGAGATCCACGAGAACGAGTGCCTTGCTGCGAACAAGCACATCTCTGACACCAGGACCATCCCCGACTTTTGCCCGCTGGAGGACGCATGACAGCATTTTACGGCGACAACTACACGGATGATGGGCGGCTGTTCAACCGTGACGGCAAAACCCGGATTATGGAGGTCCTGTTCTGCGGGGGAGATCTGACAAAATTGGCAGGGCTCATCATCAGGGACGCATGGTTGCGGGATGACGGGGAAGGATACCCGGTCAACACTCGTTTCCTCATGACGATGCAGGACGATTTCGTATGGCAGAACTCTGGCAGGCTCTGTGAACTCTCAAAACCCGTCCAGGCCGCCATCGGCCAAGTCTCCAAATGGCTGATTGTACTGTACCGCAACGACCAGATGTATTTCGAGCGGATCGGGGGGTGCATCATGTTCGTAATCATGAAATTCCCCGAGTTTGCAGGCGATCTACACGGTCTGCTGAAGGCACTCAGGGAGTGGTATTTCCAGAACGAAAAACGGACCGATCGCGTCGAACACATGCGGCGGGTTTTCGACCTGGTCGAGATCCATTACGAAGAGACGCCATGGTTCCGTGAGTTTCTCGACTGGTCTTTCCGGTACATCTACGAGAACCGCGAGAAGTTCAGCTGGCAGATTCCGAGTGCGCAGGATCCCGATCGATCAGTTTACGACCCGCTTGTCTGGGCCGGGGGTCAGAAAGGACGAGGTGGCGACTGGATCGCAGTGAACGGAGGGCAGGGATGAAACTCTGGGGAGATTCCGGCCCCGCGGACCGCGAAACGTTCCTGGAAACACTCCGGGGTATTGATGGATACTTCACGGAATACGAGGCGCTGCGGGCCTACGAGCTGGCGGCATCCTGCCGGGGCCGGGGGGTGATCGTAGAGATCGGATCCTACAAGGGCAAATCAACGTTCGCATGGGCGCAAGGCGCGATCGATGGTGCTTGTGGTGTCCCGGTCTATTCGGTTGATATCGCGCACGACCCCTCATTTGAGGGCAACCTGCAGCGTGCCGGGGTATTGGACCGGGTCCGAATCATCCGGGGGAATTCCCCGGACATTGCACGGTCCTGGTCCCTGCCGGTCGAACTGTTGTTCATTGATGGAGCGCACAACTACGATGCCGTCAAGGCCGATTTCGAGGGATGGGTCCCGCATGTCATTCCCGGCGGCATCATCGCGCTCCATGATGCGGGCGGGTTCTGGCCGGACCCTACAAAGATCGCCCACGACAATCTCGTGATGGGGCAATCCTCGGTGTATTACGACGTCCGGGTCATCGACTCGCTCTGCCACGCCAGGAAACGTATGAAGAAGAACTACCCGGTCGATATCGACTCGGTAAATGGAGGTCTGCCATGGACAAAGCCGTTTTAAAAATTCTGGAAGAAGCAGCCGAGAAAATTGAGGAGATCAAATTTGCAGGCGTTGTATTCGAAGACGAGACGGTCAACCCTTTCGAACCGCTCTCGATGTCGCATTTCACGTACCGCGACCTGGTGCGGAAGTATGAATCGCATGAGAAAGACCCGGTGATGAGACGTATCTTCGGTGCGATGCTCCGGATCCGAGTGGCCCTGGCCCTGTCAGAATACCCGTTCCGGCAGCGGCAGGAGTGGGAATGGTGGTTCATGGCAGTCTACCGGGACGCAAAGTACTGGGACCGGTGGGCCGTCATAAACCCGAACGACCCGAATCAGGTCTTCATCCCCGCGGACCCGCGGAACTGGCAGCCGGCCGAGAGCGAGGATGTCGGGCATTTCAAGAACGGCGCATGGGTGCCATTCGAGTGAGGGGGCGAAAAACTATGTCAGAAAGTGAACGATTGCCGATTGGCATGATAATAAACGGCAAAGTCCTGCTGACCGGAGGCATTGAGATCCCGATCCCGGAAAGTCTGGAGATTGGCATGGGCGATTACGAGAACTTTCTTGTATATTGCACCCCCGCCGGCCTGCTTGCATTTGAGATTAACGGAAAATTGAGAACGAGGTTTGACAACATTGCCAGATCCCCTCGCTGTTCTGAAATAATTCTTGAATCGCTATCATCCGAGTGGGTCCGCCCCACAACACTTTTGGAAACCATCCGAACTTTGCACGAATGGTCTGGGTTGCAAGAGTCAACATTCTATTACAATTTGAACCGCCTCGTTACCTCGAACGAAATTGAAAAACGAGCCATTCCGGACAAATCAGTGAAAGGAAAAAATCCAAGCGAATATCGCCTGGTTAAGAGGTTTGACCATGTCGTCGAGTAAGAAAAAACCCGAACTTAAGAAACAGGAACAGCCCGCAGAGCAGCAGCAGACTCCGGGTGAGGAGCCGATCTCCCTGCCCCCGGAATGGATTGCACTTTGCGCATCATGCGGAAACGAAGTGCCGAGCGATGACTTCCCCGACGCTCTGACATGCACGGCAGGCGTTCCTTGTAGTGTGAGGGTTGGGAAACCCGAATGCCGTCACTACTGGGAGAGGGAGAATCCAGGAGAGACCCATGCGCCCGAAACACCCGCCCCGCTCGCAGCCACCCCTCCGGACATCAGAGATCGCGTGGCCGCACTGGAACGGGCAAACATCGAACTCGAGAAGCGGATTTTCGGCATCGAGCGATATCACAGTCTCGAAAAGCAGGATCCACAGAAGGCGGGCCGATAGTTTGACCAGTGGCAAACGTCTCGCAGCCGTGGAACGGGCATATATCGAGGTTACAAAATACAAGCTCTCTCATGGGGAGACTGCCGCCCACCTCACCTCTATTTATGGCACGCCACGAACCAGGAAAGGCGTGATTGATTACTGCCACCGGGCCCGAATCGGCCAATACTGCTAGGATAAAAGCCCTCATTATACTTTAACTCACAACTCTCTAAAACCAAACTATACCCATTGAGTTTTATATAAGTACATGCCTCAATCAGGCAACCTCATTTCTCCGCCCGATGCACCGCACTTGACCGAAGGCTCCGACCAGCAGCCTTCCGGCACTATTCTCCACATGCGGGCGTTGCAGGTCTCATTCAGCGACTCGAACCTCTATGAGCTGGAAAGCGGCGATCTTCTGATCAAGGACGTTCCGCTTCTTGCCGAGGGCGAGTGGACAGATTCCGCACAGAAAACACCGCTACTTTATCCGGCAAAAACTCTCGAAGCGTATGCCACCAATTGGATCCGGAAGACGGGATACAACCGCCATCTCAAAGGGGTCCCCCGCGACGAGACCAACCGGGTCAGCGAGGCAATCAACCCGCATTACGGGCAGTTCACTGACAAGGACGGTGTTTCCCGCAACGCCATCCTTTCCGACCTTCTTGTGTATGGCTCCTCCCCCAGCGGACGCGCCATGCAGGAACTGATCAAGCGGAAGATTATCAAGTACGTCTCGGTCGAGCACGGGGGCGATGAAGTGGAGAATCCACAGACCCGCCGTATGGAGGCCGCCAGCCTTGTCTTCGGAGGTTTTGCCTTCGTCAACAAGGGGGCCTGCAAGGTTTGCAGGATCAACGAGGCGGCCGATGAAGCACCGACAGAGGAGGTACAGATGTTAAAGAAGGACGACTCTCTCGAAGGACTGCAGACTATCCTCCAGAAAGCCCTCGACGACAAATTCTCACTTTCTCCGGACTCCGGCGGAACGTATGCCGGCAGCACATGGATCGTGATGACCTTCCCGGACCGGGTGATCTACTCTCAAGACGGGAAGAAATTCGAAATTCCGTATATGATCGAGGCCGGCGCCGCCACACTCGGGACCCCGGTCGAGGTCGAGGAAGTGTATGTCGAGAAGAAGGCGCTGGAGATGTTCCCCCTGGCTAACCCCAAGGAACTGATGGCAGCAATCCAGAGCAAAGCACCAAAACAGGAACCGATCATGGCACCAGACACCAAGGAACTGGAAGACAAACTCGCCGCCCAGGATCTCAAGATCAAAGAGCTCTCCGCAGCGATCGAGAAGGTACAGAAACCCGCAGAAGCACCGAAGGTCGAGATCCCCAAGGAACTCGCAGAGCTTCCGGGCGTGATCAAAGAGCTCTCCGGACTTCCGGAAGCCATCAAGGCCATCGCCAACCGCCTTGACGCGCTGGAAAAAGATGGCATCCCCAAGAGCGGAACCCAGACCAAAGAACTCGAAGCCCTCCCGGAGTACTTCGTCCCGGTGAACCGCAAGAGCGGCACGATAGGTGAGTAAGATGGCAGACATTGCAACGTTCCCGACAATCAGGAAAGTCCTGTATGCCGGCGACAACATCCAGAGCCGGAAGGCCTCCGGTGCAATAAAGGCCGGCATGGTCGTCTGCCCTGCAGCAAGCGGGGTTGAAAAGGTAATGATCGCCTGCGTCGTTGGCACGGGCACCGCCCCCGAAGGCGTCGCTCTCTACGATGCAGCGGACGGCGAATGGTTCGCAATGGCCGGTATCGGCTGCGAAGTGTATGTCGCGAACACCGACGGCATCTCGGTCACCGCAGATGTCGGAGACTACGCAATTCCCGACGACAACGCCGTTGGTGGCTGTGTCTCCCCACTCGCCCCCGGGGCGGTTGGTATCGGACCCTACTCCCCGATCGGACGGTTCACTACCGACATGGCAGCGAACAGCACAGGCAGGATCCTGATCAACCCGATCGTAATCGGCAGCGGGGCGGTGAGCTAATCATGACACAACTCCTTATCAGAGCACTCGAAGCAGTTGCAGAAGAGAACGGCGCGAAGAAGAAGACCCTCACGGAGGACATCGTCCGAAGATGGCTCCCGAAGGTGGAGCGGGAACTCGGAGTATCCTACATGGTTCAGGACTCGAACGACAAGGTGGTCCGGGCCCGCGAACTCCTGCTCTCCGATGCAATCGAGAGTACCACACTCATCCAGACCGAGATCCGCAGGACCATCATCGAAGGTGCGGAACCCGCCAAGTGCTTCCGCGGCGATTCCGTGACCGGGCAGGGCGGAGCAATGGCCGGTATCCCCATGAGCGCCAAGTCGCTCCAGGTCAACATCGGGGAATCCGGGACATACGCCCCCATCGTTGCGGAAGGCGCAGAGATCCCGATCGAGACTCAGGACTACGAGCCCCGCACCTGGACTGCCGTCAAGTTCGGTGTCCGCCCGCTCATCACCCAGGAGATGATTGACGACTCGCTGTTTGCGGTCGCCGAACTGGAGATCCGGAAGGCCGGCAAGCGGATTGAGAACTCGCTCAACCAGTGGTGCGTCCGCACCCTGATGGACAACGCCGGGAACGAGCACGACATCAACGCTGCGGCCGGGACGGTTGCAGGTATCCAGGCAATCCTTGGTGCCCGCACGCTGCTCATGGCTGACGGGTATATCCCGAACACCTACGTTGCACACCCGAACGCATCCCAGTACATGATCAAGGACTTCATCCCCAGCTACACCCAGGAAGCCCTCTCGGTTGTCCGGGAAGCCACCCTTCCGCGGGCCGCGGGATGTAACGGGTTCGAGTGCGGTGTCGCGTGTGACACAACAACGGCGCCGTTTGCCTCATCGACCTATCTCTGGGGCGCCCCCACTGACAGCTACATCGGGTACCTCGTGTACGACCGCGACAACGCAGGGTATATCGGTACCCGCCAGGACATCATCGTCAAGGAATTCGACGATGTGATCCGGGATCTCAAGAACTTCACTGTCACCGGCCGGTACGCCGTCCAGTACGGTGTTGCGAATGCGATCAGCCGTGTCGAGTTCGGCGGCGCGTAAGAGCTGAGGGAGGAACTCCCTCATGCTTTCGTCAAGGAACAGCGGGAAATACCTGATGGCAAGTTATGAGGAGGACCGCGAAGCCTGCGCTCTCGATAAGGACCAGTTCACCGCAGGCGAACAGGTCCGCCTTGAAGTCGATACCACGCCCCACCGCGGGCGCGGCCAAGACGTGGAGGATACGTTCCATATCGACACCCGGCCGGTAGACCCGCTCACACCCTCGGAGAAGGATGCAGTCGATATCCGGGATCTCCATCAGATGGGAGGTGCGTAAAGGATGGCGTATTGCACTACTACCGATGTGTACCTTGAAGCAGGTACGAGCACCGGCACTGCTACCATCACCGATATCGGCAACATGATCGTCCGCAGCGACGAGGAGATTGTCGATATCCTGGCACAGAAGGGGCTGACCGCCCCCGCTTCTGCCACGCAGCTCAAGACCGCCTCGATTGCCCTGACGATTGCCAAGATCAAGCGCCGGCAGGCAGAGGAACTGAGCCGCCCCGGGTCGCTGAATCTTGGCGACATCTCGTTCTCCACAAACCCCGAGGTTGAAGCCACCGCATACGAGCTTAAAGCCAATCAAGCCATTGCCGCCTACATCTCGTACGTTTCTGGCACCGGCCTCAGGATCTCACGAGTACGATCCAGGAGGGCACGGTAATGCCATACCCATCAGTATTCCTCATCCACCCGGCGACCGTTCACACCCGGACCCGGAAAAAGAAACTGTTGTATGATGGCGGGACGGCCGCATTTACCGAAGGAAAGACCGTCAAAGGCGGGACCTCGAACGCTACCGGGGTGATTGACAAGGTCTCCGGAACCGTTGTGTCCGGCCACCTCGTCCTTATCACCGTATCCGGCACATTCCAGAACGATGAGGTCCTGACCGAGACTGCCGGCACAGGAGCGGCTGTTGCGAACGGCACCCTGTCGGACTACTCGAACTCGTATAACCAGCCGGAATACTACTGGGTTGCGGCAGCGTCGACCATCAATGTGCGGTTCGGTAAATTATCAGGTTCGCCAGGATCATCGGCAGGTGCAATCGTTACCAGTGGCGGGGAGATCCTGCTCGGATACGTTGCGGCAGCGATCCCAAACACGACGGTACTGAACGAGTACGATCAGCTCAGCACAACCGCCACCGGGTGGTCGGGAACGTATAACGTCCTCTCAGTATCCCCGGTTTACGAAGCGGGCAACACGGTCAGCCATTACAGAGCCATGCTCAAGGCGGTGAACGAGTGATGGCAGCCGATGAACCGCAGCTCCGGTATCAGGTCCAGTGCGCAGGACACGAGGAACTCCGCGACATCGTCATCGAGACGCGGGCGGAGGTCCGGATGTTGTCCGGCCAGATCAACCAGTTCATGACCGCGATGGCCCGGCAGGAAGAGAGGATCGAGGTCCTTGAAGCAGAACGGCACCAGCGGATCGGGGCGGAGAAGAACGCCACCCGGACCGCCGCGATCGTTGCCGGCATCATCAGTACCGGCGGCGTGGTTGTCGGGCTGATCCTGGCACTCTGGAGAGGATCCTGATGGCCGGTGCCGTGAAGGTTGACAAATCGGAACTCGATATCCTGATCGGCAGTCTCGACGCCGACACGCTGTCAGCCGCTCCCAGGAGAAAGTTCAGGAAAGGGGTCGCCGAACTCCACCGGGAGATCGTAAAAACCTCCCCGGTTGACACCGGATATTACCGGGCCGGCTGGACGCTGGAGATCAACCCGGAAGCCAACCAGGCGGTCATCAGCAACCCGGTAGATTATGCATCGCACCTGATACTCGGGACGAGGAAGATAGCCGAATCACAGGGTATCATGGCATCGGCTGCCGCGTACCACACGGGCGGCGCGATATCGTCAAGCAGGCGATACCCAAGAGCCGACCTTTCCCGCGGGATCCTGCACGATGTCAGGGCGATCTTCTTTGAATGGAAAGAGCGGTTCCTCCATGACATGGAGGCCCGATGACGCTGGCGACCATCACCACGGCCCAGGGCGATATCATCTCCGCTCTATCCTCCGGCATCTCCGCGTTCGGTGGCCGGGTCTTCGCCATCTATCCGCGCATTGCGGTTGATTATCCCTGTTGTGTAGTCGACACCCCTGCCCGGACCCAGTATCGCAGGATCGGCCAGAACATCGACACGTTGATGATGCGGATCTCCTCGATCGACACCGATCCGCTGAATGTCGACACTTTCACGGACGCGGTCGAGTCGTGCCTTGAGGGCGCTACCCTGACCAGCACCTCATATCACGGCGTCCAGTCAGTCAGCCCGCTCATCTGGGATGAGACGATTGCAGCCTTCCGCCGCGACCTCGACGTCAAAATCCGCATTATCCAGAACAGGTAAAGGAGAACACACTAATGGCAAAATCCAGAATCAACGGAACGGTGGATTATGTCGAGGAAGTTACCTTCGGCACCACCCCGACCAACCCCACCCTTGCCTGGATCGGGTCGGTCTATTCAGTAAAGCCCAAAGTCAAGGTGAAGAGCGAGACCAAACGCTACCTCCCCGCGACCACGGTAACGGACAACAAAGCGTTCACGTTCCACCACATCAAGACCGGGGAGGACCTCGGGCTCGACGTCGGCTGGATACCCCAGACCGGCAGCCTGCTCAATTTCCTCGTCTACTTCGTGGGGGGAACAACCGGCGCCCCGGTCAGCGACACCCAGAAATCGATCTCGGTTGTGCTGCAGGACGCCAACGCCGCCTCGCTCAAGTGGCAGGTGTTCAAGGGTTGTGTCGGCACGGACCTGACGCTGACCGTCCCGGAGGATGGGGCAATCGACTGCAAGGGCACATTCGTCTGCCAGGATGCCGCAGCTCCGTCCGGCACGGACCCGAAAGGATCCGGGAGCCACCCGGCCGCATCATCCGCGGCGGAACTGACCATCGACGACATCAGCCTGTGCAAAATGAAATACTCGACCGGTGCTTCCTGGATCACCTGCACCGATGCCATCAACGCCATGACCCTCCAGGTCAAGAACAAGATCGGGTTCAGCAAGGACATCGCCAATTCAACCCCCACCCGGATAGCAGGGTATGCGGTCAACGGCCGCGATATCACGCTCGAGCTCGATCTCGACTATGCCGCCCTTGAGGTTGCTACACCGTCCGGCATGTCCCTGTCAGACGTCAGGAGCATGACGGCCCTTGATTTCCAGTTCGCACTGGATGGGAAAACTTACTCGCTCACCGGCCTGAAATTCCCCGAGCTCCCGTATGAGTTCGGTCCTGACGACCTCCTTGGCGACAAGGTCGTGAGCCTGCCGGCAACGGGGCTCTCCATCGCCTAACCTTTTTCACGGAGTGAAACCATCATGAAAGTCACAATCAACGGCAAAGAATACCCCCTTACCTCTAACCCCTCGCACGGGGTCGTCCGGGAGGTCAAGGCAAGCCACCGCATCTTCCTGTCGGAACTGTTGAAAAAATATTCGGATAAGGTCAAAATCGACCCCAACCAGAGTATCGACGCCGCGCTCGGTGCGATAATTGCTTACAATCCCGATGAACTGATTACCATCAGGATGAGGGAAGACGAGATCGTCCCGATTACCACCATCAGCCTTGCCACCGGGCATATCTTCCGGTACGAAGATTTCCAGGATGTTGGCGAGAGAGAGTACCGGGACCTGTATGCCAGATGCCGAGAGGCATTAGGCGGTGACAGCAAAGATTTTTTCTTGCCTTACGTCGGGAGTTCTTCTTCGACGACGAACTCACCCGGCAGGACCTCGCCAAGAACTACCGCGAAAAAACCGTGAGGGACAATGTCCTTGCATGGAAACGTGGGTTCGAGGCGGGCACGACGGACGAGTCTTTTGCAGAGTTTACGTTCTGCAAATATTTCGGGGTCTCTGCACAGGCCCTCGACCAGACCCCCGAACGGACATACCTTGCATTTATGCGGATGATGTCGCTGGAACGGAAAAAACTGGCCCGCGACGAGGCCGCTGCTAATAGGAGGTGAGATTAAATATGGTATTTGGATTTGAATCCGGCAGCGAGGTCCTGCTGAAAATCGGGCTGGATATCGATGGCATCAGGGATGGGGTCCGTGAAGCCAAAAACCAGCTCACTGACCTGGGGGACTCTCTCGACACTCTCAAGGGCGGCGACAGCGGGATCAAATGGAAAGACGTTTTTGCCGTCTCGTCCGTGGTTGCGGGCAGCTCTGCTGCTATCATGGAGTATGGCAACAGAACGGCGAAACTAAACTCCATAATGGACGCTTCCGCAACCCAGATCGGCATCACCCGCAACGAAGTCCGGCAGATGATGAATGCATACTCGGACGCGGGAATGAGCGCCACAGAGTTTGCCGACTCGTTCGATCTGCTTGTCCGTGGTGGCATGGCAGACGCCAAAACCATCGGGCAGACCGTTGAGAAGTTCGACGAACTGGCCGGAGCAACGCGGACCGAGTCGTCAATCCTCATCGGCCAGCTCATTCCGGCATTCAACGCATTCAGGATCCCGTTACAGGATGTCGGGAAGTATTCCGACGAGCTCACCTACCTGTTCCGCACCACGCAGGTCGACATGGCCGATCTCGCATCAACATCCCAGAAAGTCGGTTCTGCCTTCAGCCGGATGGGCCTGACATTACAGGACGAGATCGCGCTGTTGAAAATCCTCAACGATACCCAGGGGAAAACCGGTCGGCAGGCCACCATGTTGCTGAACTCGGCGGTCAGCGAGCTTGAGCAGACCGAACGGAACGCAACCGAGGCCACTGAAGACCTTGCAGAGTCGACCGAGAAGCTGGCGATACTCCAGCAGGCAGCCGAGGAGATCTCCAAGAACTACCAGGACACCATCGCGGACCTTGCGGAAGAACAGGAAAACCTCAACAGGATGGCCCGGGACTACACCTATCGTATTGGCGACCAGGAGAGCGCGATCGCGGACCTGACCCTCCGGTACAACGAGGCCATGAAAGCCGCAGGCGGATCCTCTGAAGAACGGGCAGAGATCGACCAGGAGTATTCCGAACGGCTCGGCGACCAGGAGACCAAGATCAAGCGGCTGAAAGAGGACTACACCGCCGCCATGTGGGCCGCAGCGTTCGACAGCAACAAGAAACGGGAACTCACCGAGGAGTATAACCGGGCGCTTGCGGACGAGGAAGAGGCGCTTGCACGGCTCAAACAGGACCACGAGCAGGCGCTGGCCAAGGCCGGACCGGACCTCCAGAAGCAGGCAGATCTCACGACCGAATACAACCGCCAGCTTGCAGAACAGCAGGAACAGCTCCGCCGCATCAAGGAACAGCGCGACGAGGCCCTGGCGGCAGCGTCCAACCGGATAGAAGAGGTCCGTGCGAAAGCCACGGAAGAGTATACCCGGAAAATAGCCGAGAACCGCGAAGAGGTTGACAAGCTGACCAAAAAGCAGTCAGAGTACCGGGACGCGATCGAGAAAGGGGCGGCATCGCAGGAAGAGTTCCTGAAAAAACTCGACATCACTCCGGAGAAACTGGCAGCCGTTAAAGAGGAGATTGACGAGCTCTCAGCAGGGTATGCGCAAACTTTCGATGTGATTAATGACCAGGGAGACTCTGCCGAGGAACGGTTGTTCAACCAGACCGAGAAAACCAACCTGGCACTCGGTGACCAGGCAGAGAATCTCCGGGATGTGGCTGCGGGAGTGGGGGCTGTCAGCGGCGCCGTTGCGGGCTTATCGGGCGCCGTCACACTCGCCCAGTTTCTCGGAATCGGTGCAACCTCCGGCACGGCCGCCGCAACCGGCCTGGGCGGCAGCACTGCAGTAGCAGCCGCCTCTGCGGCAGGTATCGGCCTTGCCGCGTCATTCGGCGGCGGGATCCTGCTCGGTCTGGCCGGCGTCCGGGGGATGGTAGAGACCGGTCTCCTGGGAGACATCTCGCGGTATGGCCGGCTCATGGAGCAAAAATCCCCGCTGATCAGTGATGCTGCCAAGGTCCTGTTCGCTCCGATTGGCATGATAGGGGCGCTTGCGATAGATGTAGCCACGCTCCAGTTTGCACGGATCCCCACAAGCCTCAATAACGTCAAAGGCCAGGCTGGAGAGGCTGCCGGCCGGATCCTCGATACTATCGTGTCGCCATTCTCAAGCCTGTATGATCGCGCCCACCAGTGGGGATACAACCTGGTGGTCGGTATCGGCAACGGCATCATGTCGATGTACGGGTATCTGCGCGACACCATCAAAAGCATCTCGGACCTGATCTCCTCTTACCTGGGCATTCACTCCAATGCCAGGACCGGGCCGTTGTCTGACCTCATGAGTTGGGGGCCGAACCTCACACAGGCGATCGCGTCGGGGATGGTATCAGAGATCTCCGCGGTAACCGATGCGAGTGCAGCCGTGGCCGGGGCGATCGGGATGGCAGCCGGGCCGTTCGGCTCGATGGCGGTAACTCCTGCAGGCGGAGGGGGAGCGCCCTCCTCGGGGGGGAAGTCATTTGTCATGTATAACGATTTCAGCAACCTGACGATCCGGGACGAGCGGGATAT
>JBFYKS010000240.1:0-9620 GCA_041305785.1 Methanoregula sp.
GAGAGTTTGTTCCGGTTTCGTCCCTTCCGGCACTTCGCCCTGTAAGGGCTTTAAAAAAACGTAATTTTGTCCCGGTCGTTTCGGTCCTTCGTTGGGCCGGTTGGTTGGAAGATGGTCAGGGTTATTGACTATCCAAAGGTAATAGTGAAAATTTTACAGGATACTGGCAATTGCCAATTGCCAAAAACACTATGCACAAACGGGGGGATGATCAAGGATCCTGCAAGTGAGGCAGGGTAAAGATCATCCGCTTTTTTTTCGATCCCGTCCCCCAATTACCGGTGACGATCCTGTTCAGACAGGTATTTGGGATCATCCGTTTCTTTTTTGCGTTGTTCTTTTGTTCTGCTCTCGGTACATTTATTATAAAAGGCGTGGCACTTCAGGGGATCTGCGATCCGCTTCACAAATCCACATTACTTTTTTGCGGGTTCTGGAGGGGATTCTGCATTCCCTCGTCTGCGTCGCTTTGCTCCCTGCTGCGTTCCCATTCCCCGTCCGGTATTCGGACCTTTTCCCTGGGGTCCCGTTCCATCTCGTCCTGGCATCGATACGCTCCTGGTACCTGTTCTGGCACCATACCTCTCAAATGCGCATAATTATTTAAAACACATGGCTGGAAACAGATTTTATAATGAGGGGCGCAATCCCGAATAAAACCGGGGGGAAGAAGGCGCAGGCAGGACCGTGAAGTGATGAGGTTTGATGAAGGGGGTACCTGGTTTCCCTCCCGCTTGCCGCCCGTTCGTCTTCGTTCATCAACCGGACTCCTGCCCCGGGTCATTCCGGGTCCGCGTGCCTTCATTGACTCCCCGCTCCCTGAACGCTGGGGCAATCATAATCGCAATTGTTTTTTTTTGCCGGCCCCTGCCCTGCGTGAAAAATTTCCGGAGATTCACCGCTGCAATAAAAATTATTTTTTTTCGGGTTGGTTCACCCCAATCCTCTTCCCAATTTCTTCCGGAATTTTTACGGAAATTTTCCAGAACCAAAATTTTTTTCTCAACAAAAAAATTTTCAAAAAAAATTTTCCGGTGCGGTAAAAAAAAACGGCCAAATTCCTCACCAACTCCTGCGACGTGAACCCGCCCCGGAACCCCCCTTCCCGGCCCCCCTTTTTTCCGATCCACACCATTCCCAATCCGGGCCCGCTGCGGGCTCCGTTGTACCGGTTTTCCGGAACGGAGCCATATAAGAGCCCGGATCCGGACCCTCCGACCCCCTGTTTGATAGAAAACTCCTGGATGATCTCGCATAACAGGGGGTCCGGATGTGCAGCTGCGACCTGAGACACCATCTCTCGCCGGAGAATACCTATCAGCCGTTTAGCGCCGATCCCAAAAAACAGGGTCTCCTTCATTGGACGTGCCCGTGCAGCACTTTTTGCCTGACCGGCCGCTGTATCGTTGCAGTTCGTGTATATTTCCGGGCATGCATAGGGTGTCGGACCGACAATCCGGAACTGAAATGACCGATCCCGGAAAACAGGGTGCTGTTTTTGTACATGAGGTTGCCGGAAAGACCAAAAAAAGAGGCGAACTGAGGTCAAAATGGCCCCGGATGAGTGCAGGTATTCCGGAACCTCTGGCCACCTCCCTCTTCCGGGAGGAGAAAGATCCATGGGGGATCCCGGGGAGGCAACCCGTAAGCAGGGCTTTTCTCCGTCAGAAACCTGCCTTTCGCCGACGTAAAACCGATCCAAAAATCAGCCCCCCGGTTCATTTATGCCTGCTCCAGCCTGATCGAACCGGAGATCGGCCAGCCAAACGCACCTGTTTGCGCACATCTGGCCCTCCGACGTATTTTTTTTAAATCCGGCCACGCAGGAACGAGATAAAAATGAATTTACATCCGAAATCCGCGAATTACGCACATTTCAGGGACCGGCCTCCGTCACCCTTTTTATAAATTCGCCCTTAAAACCCCCCGTTTGCCAAAAGGAGCCCTATTTAAAGAGGAGGGCCCTTCCCGGATCCGGTACTCCCCGGGGAGATCTCCCCCGACGTGAGGGCAGGTACTTCGGATTCCCGGTATCGCTACACCCGGTCATTGACCGACGGTTACTCATTACCAATGAGGAGATCTATCGAAGTAGACTCATTACCCATTAGAATGATAACCCGGGATAACCTCCGCCATGTCGGTGTCCGTTCAGGGATCTCCCTCACCCGACAGGCAGTACCGCCAGCCCGTTCATGTCAAGCTCGACAAGACCAGAATCGTCCACGCGGAAGAACCGGAGCGCGTACCGCGGGGAGCAGAGCCAGAGCTCGCGGGAGATCCCCGGGCCTGAGGCCGTCTGCCGGATGGCAGCGAGAATGCCGGCGAGTTCACGCTCGAAATCTTTTTCGCTGCAGCAGAGCCGGCGAACGCATTTCATCCGGACATGCGCATCGCAGATCCTGTTGAAGATCGTGAAGCTGAAGACGGCTCCCGGCTCGTACCGGAAGTGCTGGACCATGCCCCGCTTCATTGCTATTGGGTCTGCCACTTCCTGGGCTTTGACCGGCAGGCGCCCGCGGGTCATGGCCGGGCTCCGGAATTCCCGGCCGGGTTTTTTTGGGCCGGCCAGTGTGCAACAGTTGTTCTTAAGGAATTCGTGCTCCGTAGAAAACCTGCGATGGATAGTATTGGATTGGGATGGGACCACGGGCGCTCGGGGTCTGTCGACCCTCGCCCCGTGGAGCAGGCTGTTAATGGGCACCAGAAAATGGATAATTGAAACCGGGGGTTGTGGGGGCTTGCCCCCGCAGGCTGCCTCCCCCTCTGGGGGCATAAGCGCTAACTTTACTAATAAACATATATACATGAAGAAATGATAGGAGAATATGGATGGAGGGAGGCGGGTAAAGATAGAAGAGAACTGGAAATTTCTTCTACAATTTCTACCGGAAGGCTGGGAACAAAAAGCAAAAGAACTGGGTGCAGTATCGCGGCAAAGAAAAATCAATTCCGCGGAAATATTACTCCGAATTCTCCTCATTCATTTAGCAGATAGTTGTTCAATGCGTGAAACGGTAGTGAGGGCAAAAGAAGCCGATCTGGCAGATATCTCGGATGTTGCATTGTTTAAACGCCTCAAGTCGAGTTCAGAATGGTTACGATGGATATCGGAAAATCTTGCAGAACAAGTACATGGTATTGCGAAAAAACCCGACTGGCTGGAGAAATTCAATGTTCGCATCGTTGACGCGAGTGTTATAACCGAACCAGGAAGTACGGGGTCTGACTGGAGATTGCATTACAGTATTGAGTTGTTTGGCCTCGGTTGTGATTACTTTCGAATTACCGATCCTAAAGTTGGAGAAAGCTTCCGGAACTTTCCAGTAAAAACCGGAGATCTCCTGATAGGTGATCGCGGATATGGCAGCATCGCAGGAATAAATCATGTTATCGAAAATAACGGAGATTTTCTGGTCAGAATCAAAAATAAAGCAATGGTTTTTATGAAAAATGAGAAAGAAGAGTTCTCTTTGTTAGAAAATTTCCGCAGATTAGAGTATGGCGAGATTGGAGATTACAACGTGTTCTATAAATCTTCTGGTAACAAGTTGGGACAAGTTCGATTGTGTGCGATTAAAAAATCTCCGGAAGCCGCGGAATACTCAAAAAAATCTGTTATCAAGGAGATGACAAAAAAACAAAGAACCCTCAACAAAGAAACAATCGAACTCCATGATTACGTGTTTGTTATTACTTCGGTTAAGAGGGACACGTTATCCGCCAACGAGATATTTTCATTATACCGAATGAGATGGCAAATTGAATTGGCTTTCAAGCGATTGAAATCAATTTTAGGTCTCGGTCACTTGCCAAAAATTGATCCGGATAGCTCGAAAGCATGGTTACATGGAAAGATGGTTGTGGCGCTCCTCACTAACGCAATTGTTGACCGGGGCCGATCTTTTTCCCCCTGGGGATATCCACTGCATCAATTTTTATGATGATGATCCCGAGCATTCCAATCTTTGGAGAGAGACTTCACTTGCATTTCATTTGCTGAAATTGGCTGTGAATCCCTTTTTGTCTCTGAAAGATTGCCTTGCTCACTGGAGTAGGATCGGTTCGGGACTCGCGGAAGGCAACCGAAAAAGATTCCGCCAATTGTTCAAGGCATATGCGTATCAGCCAATACTGTCGGTGATTTGTTGATTAAGTTAGCGCATATTCCCTCTGGGGGAGAGAGGGGGTCACCCGCGCAATTCCACTAAAAGACGCTGTGGGAATGATTTCTAAAGAGCAGATATTCGGGACCGTTTCGATTGAGTCTATGGCAACATCTCCTGAAGTTTTTCCCGGCCGCATCGTGGGGCACTGTCTGCTCTGCAAGCACGGCCGGACGAAATGATTCAGGAAAATTATTCACCAAACGATATACGCTTTGTAGTCAGCAGGGGAACGGAGAAAACAGAATGCTGCACGGGACTGAACATTTTCCCGACAAATCGCAACCAGAAAATGCTCCCTCAACAACACCCATGAACCGGGAGTTCATACCCGGACCCCAAAAACCGGCAAATGATCAATTTTCCCGTTTTGAACCGCCGCACTGATGCACCGCAGGGGCCTTGAGTCATCTGCCGTAACCGGGGCCGGGGAGCACCCGTCCCCACGATAAAAAAACCCGCTCCGTTACGAGTACCCCGGGTTCTCCAGGTACTCCTTGCCATCACGAAACGCAGAACCGCCCGAGAATGTGGCAACCGCCTTCTCCCCGTCATGGATGACAATGACCGGCTTCGAATTCCGGATAAGGAAGTGCATCTCCAGCAGGTCAACCTCATCGATCTTCAGGCCGGCGCGGAGGGAGGAGGCCGGTTCCAGTTCAAGCTGTTCCAAAATAAGGATATCCGGCACGGTCCGGAAGAAGTAGAAGAAGACCTGGTACGCGTTCAGGAGATCGGAGATGAAGAGTTCGTTACGAACCTCCGGCTCGAGCTCACCCAGGTGCCTGACGATACAGGGCACATCGTCATCGCAGGTATCAAGGATACCATCCACGATCTCCACGAGTTCGTGGAACGGGCGGGGGGATCCGGCAGTGCTCATGAGAGCATATGGGGCCCGCAAATTAAAATAGCCACCGGGATTTTTTTGCGGCAACCAACAACAACCCTTATTCTCCACCCCGCAAGATGAATACAGGTGAAAGCAGAGGATGTGGACTGGCTCGTCTACCACCGGATTCCGGAAAATGCCGTCATCACCGACAAGGAACTGTGCGAATCCTGCGGGCTGGATACCGCAGATCTCAACCATTCGCTTGGCCGGCTCGAACGATCCTGCCTGGTCGAACGCTCTGAGGGGGGCGTCCGCATGCTCAACTTCGGTGAGGCGCTCCTCCGCAACCAGTGCAAATATGAACCCGGCCTGCCGTATACGATAGAGAACGGCGTCATAAAAGCAAGGAAGAACTAACATCATGCCCGACCATGAAACCGCAATACTCAGGATCGGTCACCGCCCCGAGCGGGACCAGCGTGTGACCACCCATGTCGGGCTCACCGCCCGGGCGCTGGGCGCAAGGGGAATGTACCTTGCAGCCTCCGACAAAGGCGTAGTTGAGAGCATCGCCGATGTTGTTGAACGCTGGGGCGGGGAGTTCTTCTGCCAGGACAACGTGAAGTGGCGCTCCTGCATTAAGGAGTGGAAAGCAAACGGCGGAACAGTCGTCCACCTCACCATGTACGGCCTGAACCTGCCGGACGTGATCGAGGAGATCCGGCCGCAGCAGAAGATCCTCGTCATTGTCGGGGCCGAGAAGGTGCCCGGCGAGATCTATGGTCTTGCCGACTACAATGTCGCCGTCACCGGCCAGCCGCACTCCGAGATCTCGAGCCTCGCCCTCTTCCTCGACCATCTTGCAAGGGGAAAGAACCTTGCGCTCGATTTCCCCGGTGCTCAGATCAAAATCATCCCCTCAAAGGCAGGTAAGCAGACGGAGGGGCTGTGAACGGGCGGGTGCTCATTGCCGGGTTTGCCACCCGGCATGTGGCACAGTCCGCCGCAAAAGCGGGGTACGAGGTCTGCACGGTCGACCATTTCTGCGACCAGGACCTCTCCTGGCTCACCAAAGACCAGGAGAAGTTTTCTGATCTTGCCGACCTTCCCGATGCCATCAGCCGGATCCTGCGCCGGCGCAAGTTCGATTATTTCGTCCCGACCTCCGGTGCCGAGATCCTGCCGGTAGCGATCCCGCTTCTCGGAACAGATCCGCGATCCATCCGCAGGTTCATGGACAAGCTCGATACCCAGCACTTCTTCGAGGAGATCTGTGTGCCGGCCCCCCGGATCCTTCCTGAGGGGGAGTACCCTGCCATGGTCAAGCCCCGTACCGGTGCCGGGGGATGGCGGAACGCGGTTATTGACACCGATGCGGCAATGGCGGCATGGCGGGAGCTGTACGGGGATGTCCCACATATCCGGCAGGAGATCATTGACGGGGCTCCGGCAAGCGTCTGCTGTATTGCAACCGGCTCGCAGGCAATGGCGGTTGCTACAAACGATCAGGTCCTCCGCGGCGGGAACGGCGAATCAGCGTACGGGTTCTGTGGGTCTGTCACCCCCACAAAAAACCCGGCGCGGGAAGAGATGCAGGCCCTTGCCGGGTGGATTGCGGCAACGAGCGGCTGCGTGGGAACGATCGGCGTTGATTTTGTCATCGGCAGTGAGGGGCCGGTTGCAATCGAGGTGAACCCGCGTTTCCAGGGCACGGTGGATACCGTTGAGATGGCAACCGGTGCAAACCTTTTCTCCCTCCACCTCAACGCGTGCCAGGGTATGCTGCCACCCGAGTCGCCCGCCGCCACGCAGGTTGCCTGCCGCTCCATACTCTTTGCCGATAAGGACATCACGATAACAGAAGACCTGAGCCGTTTCAGAGAATTTGTTTCAGATATCCCGTGGCCGGGGACCTCCTTTGAAGAAGACCAGGCGCTCATCAGCGTGTACGGGTGGGGCCCGGACCATGAAACTGCACGGGCCGTGCTGGATAAACATATTACCACAGTCCGACAATATATGCGCTGATGGATTCAACTGAAGAGACGCTCAATAACCCGGCAATCCGCGCCTACCTCCACCGCCTTGTGGGAGACGAGGGGCTCAACCTCCTCGAACGCTTCCCTGAAGGCGGGGAATTCAGCGATGAGGAACTTGCGGCAAAGACCGGGATCAACCTAAACTCGGTACGGCACACCCTCTATACCCTGTACGAACGCCGGCTTGCCGAATACCACCGGATCAAGAACAACGAGACCGGCTGGCTCACGTACCTCTGGCAGTTGCGCAACGATCACATCTACGATGCTCTCCGGGATGACATGGAGACGGTCCTTGACAAGCTCTCGCGCCGCGAGAAGTA
The DNA here is from genome assembly GCA_041305785.1 of Methanoregula sp. Lineage (GTDB taxonomy): Archaea > Halobacteriota > Methanomicrobia > Methanomicrobiales > Methanospirillaceae > Methanoregula. The sequence continues at coordinate 7,364 of JBFYKS010000240.1, forward strand.
TGAAGAGGAGAACGACTTCTACATCTGCAAGGACTGCCACGTGATCTTCACGTTCCCGATCGCGATGAACAGCGACTTCAAGTGCCCCGAGTGCGACCAGCCGCTTGGCCATTTCGACAACGAGATGCTGCTCAAGGCACTCAAAAGCCGCATCGACTCGATCAAGAACTCGCTGGGTCATGCCTGACCGTACAACACTCTCGTACGAGAAGCTGCTGCAGGATGCCGGGTGCAGCGCAAAGGTCATCGCCCACTGCAGGGCAGTTACAGAATGTGCCCTTGAGTATGCAGGGGGCAACCCGGCAATCGATTTTTCGTTAGTTGAGGCAGGAGCCATGCTCCACGATATCGGCCGGGGCAGCACCCATGCGATCGATCATGCCCAGCGGGGGGCGGATCTCCTCCGGTCGAAAGGATTTCCTGAAGAGCTAGCCCGTATTGTTGAGTGCCACACCGGCGCCGGACTGACTTCGGACGAGTGCACGCTGCTTGGCCTTCTCCCCCGGGACTGCATCCCGACAACCCTAGAAGAGAAGATCGTCTGCCACGCGGACAACCGGATTGCCGGGCACCGCCGGACCACGATCGAGGAATCGTTAGGCTCGGCCATTCACCTGCCCAAAAAGGCACGGAAGCGGATGTACCGGCTCGCGCTCGAGGTGGAGCTGTTGTGCGGGAGACGGTGAGGACACCCCCAGTTCTGGCGGGGGGCAGGGACCTGCGGTTTTGTTTTTTTATAGTCTCGCCACATTTCAGCGATTGATTTCTTTCACGAAGTTCCCCTTCTCGCCATCCCTGCCCCGAAGGAGACTCAACAGCGCATGCTTCACGGGGAGAGCCCCGGCACGGCAGCGGGCGCCCGTTGCCCCATCGTAATACAAGAAGGGATTTCTGCCAGCGTGTTTACAGAAGCCTCGAAAAACGGTGCGGAAAAGAGATTACTCGCAAACCTGCCGGCCTAAATGATGACCTGCCTGACCTGCGGCAGCGCCCGGATCGCTTCGATGACCCCGTGGGGCAGGGGCTCTTCGACAATGATGACCAGTTTTGGTTCTTCGGAGAATTCGGGATCGGTGACGAAGATCTGCCGGATGGAGAGCATATGTTCCGTGAGCACCTTCACCGCAGCGCCGACTATCCCGCGTTCGGCTGCATTTTTGGGGAGCACGGTTATCACGGTGAACCCGAGCGTTTCGGCAACCTTTGAGAGATCCGGCGTTGCGCGCATGTTGATGAAGATCTCGCGGAGCATCGGGCGTTCAAGAATCCGTCGTGCTGTCGAATCCACCACCCGCCGGTCGGAGCCGATCGCCTTTGCAACGGCCGTTGCCGGCACCTCGATACCATTGCAGCTGATCCGCCCGTCTTCAGTCACCCCGAAGCCGTTCTCGAGCAGGAACCGGACCACGCGACTCTGGGAGGGGGAGTCGGCAAATTCGTGGATGATGTCAGACCACATACACACCACTGGGAATGGCGCATATAAATATACACCGATGCTGTTTTGGCATCACCTTTGCCGGTCAATGACCGGCCACGGGCAGCATCGGTAATCCGGCTGTGCAGGGAGATCTGGCGCGATATGAAAAAAAAGGAAAAATTTCTCCGGTGCACTGCAGGGTTCAGGGAATGGTTTTACACAAGTTTTTATTAGATAGACAACCTCTTTGTTATGGCACAAGGGCGAGGGTAGCCAAGCCAGGTCAAAGGCGCTAGGTTGAGGGCCTAGTCTCGTAGGAGTTCTTGGGTTCGAATCCCATCCCTCGCATATCATTGCGAAGCCCGAATCGTTTTGGTTCTTTTTTCTCAAGATTTCCTCAATCAGACATTCGTATTTGACATACCGGGTCGCTCAGGTGCTTACGAGCAGCTCGTTTCATTTGGTCAGGACCGAACTGGGAGAGAACGTCTTTTGGGCAGCCCGTTTCGGACTACGGTCCCGGGTGGCCAGGGGTTAACGAAGCGTATGATTAGTAGTGGCGGGGGTGTCCGGTGGGGCTGCATACCAACCCGGATATCCTGCGACATTGACAAAAGATTGCGGATAGGAGGTTAAAAGGAATTTTTTTGCGCCCCTTCCCGCAAAGTCCCAATATTTTCGGGATCTGGAGAAGCGGTTGTATCACCACCTCACGGACCATCCAGTCCCGCTCCTGTTACCACCGTTCAACCCCATCGTTCCTCTTATCACTGGATGCAGGGGAACACAACCTCCGTTCTCACGAAATACCCGTGCCTGCCAGCAACAGTGCCCCGT
>JBFYKS010000241.1:0-4560 GCA_041305785.1 Methanoregula sp.
GGGGATTATCAGCACCGACACCTTTCTTGAGATCGGTTGCGGTACCGGAAAGGTGTCAGTCGCTTTGGAAAAGGCTGCAAACAAAGTATATGCTCTTGACAAGCGGCCGGATGCCGTCTCGCTTGCAACAAAAACCGCACGGAAGGCCGGGATGCAAAACATCGAATTTTTCTGCACCGATGCCCTGGATTATTTTTGCCCCGACCAGGAGTGGGACTGCGCATTCCTTGGCGGAACCAGCGGGCTTGAACGAATCCTTCCGATCCTTGCAAAGAAGGTGAAGCGGACCATCGTCATCAACGCGGTTCTGCTCAGCACGCTCGAACGGTCCGTCACCGTCCTTAAGGAACTCGGGATCTTCTGTGAGGTTGTGCAGGTGCAGGTCTCCCGGTCGCATGAGATCGCCGGAAGCATCATGTTCAAACCCATTAACCCGGTATTCATCATCGTTGCACGGGGTGCCGCATGCTCATAGGTCTCGGTCTTGGCCCGGGCAACCCGGAACTTCTCACGCTCCGGGCAGTCCGGCTCTTGAAAGAGGCAGATGCGGTCTTTGTACCGGGCAGGATCGCCCGCGACCTCGTTGCCCCGTACCGGGAACCGGTCATGCTCGATTTCCCGATGACCGATGATGAGGCAAAGATCCGTTCATGCATGGTGGCAAATGCAGCAAAAATTGCCCCGGTAGCGGACAATGGCCTTGCGGTGTTCGGCATTCTCGGCGACCCGAACTTTTTCTCGACATTTTCCCGGCTCTGCGCGGTTATTGCCGAGACACATCCCGATATAGAATTCCGGACTGAGCCAGGTATCAGTTCCATCACGGCCTTTGCTGCCGCTGCCGGTGTTCCCATCAACTGCGGGTTTACCGTTTCTGACGGGTCAGAACCCTGCGCAGGGATATTCCTCAAGGTCCGGAAGCCCCGAAAGAAAGCAGCCGAGCTGCGCTCCGAAGGGTACCGCGAATTTGTCCTTGTCGAACGGATGTTCTTTTCTGATATGAACGTGTACCGCGATGAAGACCTGCCGGCCGAGAGCGATTACATGAGCGTGATGTATGCAAGAAAATAATCCCGAACCGGTAATCTGGTTTGTTGGTGCGGGTCCCGGCGACCCTGAGCTTATCACCGTCAAGGGCAGGGCTCTTCTTGACCGGGCTGATGTGCTGCTCTATGCAGGATCGCTTGTCAACCCTGCGCTTGTCGCATCAAGCCCGGCGGCGGAGAAAGTGGACAGCTGGGGCATGAAACTCGATGACATGGTTGCGCTCATGGCTGACCGGGTCAGAAAGGGGATGGTTGTGGTCCGGCTCCACTCCGGTGACCCCGCGATCTACGGGTCCATTGTCGAGCAGATCGCGGAGCTGAAGAAAGCGGGGATTGCGGTCCGGATAGTCCCCGGGGTATCCTCGGTCTTTGCGGCTGCCGCAGCGCTCACTACGGAATACACCCCCCGGGGTGTATCGGAGACCCTCATCATCACCCGGCCGGCCGGAAAGACGCTTGAGAGGGACTATATCGCGGAACTCTCGCAATACCCGGCAACGCTTGCGTTCTACCTGGGCAGCGAACACTTCTTCGATATCACTGAAAAGCTCACCTGTCCCCGCGACACCCCGGCCGTTATCATCTACCATGCTTCGTGGCCTGACCAGACGATAATTTATGGAACCGTGGCCGATATCGCACAGAAAGCCCAGGCTCTCGGTATCACCCGCTCGGCCCTCCTCATTGTCGGCAGGGCGGTCCTTGGGGCGGATTCCGGCTACCAGCGATCGCACCTCTACTCATGAACGATACGGCAGTCATCACGTTTCCCTATTCCCGCACCGAAGCGGAGCGCATCGCAGCATTCTTAAAAGCGGATGTTATTGAATACACCCCGGATATTTTCGCGGCACTATTTCTGCAAAGAAAACGGGTTGTTGCCCTCATGTCGATGGGCATTGTCGTGCGGAAGATCGCCCCCCTGCTTGAAGACAAGTGGAAGGATCCGGCAATCGTTGTCGTCAGCCCGGACCTGCGCTTTGCCGTCCCGCTTCTCGGGGGCCATCATGGCGCCAACGAGCTGGCACGGGAACTCTCCGGTCTTGGGATGCAACCGGTCATCACGACAGCAACCGAGTCCCGGGGCAGGGATTCTGTGGAGATGATTGCGGAACGGACAAAAACCGATGTGGTCAACCGGGATTCTACCCGCCAGGTGAATGCAGCCCTGCTCTCGGCAGATATCCCGGTTCACGCGGTGCAGGGGCCGGCGGTTGTCCTTGCAGGCCCGGATGTATCGTTCCTTGTCAGAAAGGGGATCTATTCTATTGGCATCGGCTGCCGGAAAGGAGTGACTTCGGCTGAGGTGGTCAATGCCGTCAGGACTGCGCTTGCTGACCAGGAGATCGCTGAAACGGAGGTCTTTGTGTATGCATCGACCGAGAAGAAAATGCATGAGACCGGCCTTGTCGAAGCGGTCGGCGAACTTTTGGGGAATTTAATATTCCTTGATGACGATACCATAAACGCACAGGCAGGCACCGGCCCCTCGCGGGCAGGAAAGATCGGCCTGCTCGGGGTAGCAGAACCCAGCGCCCTTGCCACATCAAAGAGAAAAGAGCTCATCATGCAAAAAAAGGTGTACGGGAGAGTCACGGTTGCCATCGCACGCTGAAGGGAAAGGGAGCCTTGCCATTGTCGGCCTTGGCCCCGGCAAGCGGGACTACATGACCGCCCGGGCCCTCAAAGCCATAGCCGGGGCCGATTGCGTGCTTGGTCATGCCATGTACCTTGAACCGCTGGGGCCCCTGCTTGCCGGAAAACAGGTCATCAGCAGTTCCATGGGAAAAGAGGTTGACCGGGCAAAACAGGCAATCGATCTTGCCCGGGCGCAGGCGGTTGCTATTGTGTCGGGAGGCGATGCCGGGGTGTATGGCATGGCAAGCATCGTCCTTGAGGTGCTTGAGCATGACGGCGCAGAGATCGAAGTTGAGATCATTCCGGGCGTTACTGCGGCCAATGCCGCAGCATCCCGGGCCGGCTCGCCCCTCTCGGGGGACTTTGCCGTGATCAGCCTCTCTGACCTGTTAACGCCGCTTGAGGTCATCGAGAAGCGCCTTGACGCGGTCTTCTCGGTCGGGATCCCGGTCGTCCTGTACAATCCAAAGAGCCGGGGCCGGCCGCACAACTTCGCGATTGCGGTTGAGCATGCCCGCAGGCACCTTGCTGCCACAACGCCCATAGCAATCGTGAGAAATGCCCTGCGGGAGGATGAACAGACCATCATCACCACGCTTGAGGAGATTGAAGAACACGAACCTGCCATCGATATGCATACCACGGTTATCATCGGTGGCAGCGAGAGCAGGATATGGAGGATGGGAGACGATGTCAAAGGAATCATCACGCCACGGGGATACCACCGCAAATACGTATATTGACGTAGGGGCGGATACAGCGGAAGGATACGCAATCTCGAAGAAGTCCCGGACTCTTGCCCGCGATGTTGTGGGGAATGCCACGGTAGAAGACCGGGTCCGTCAGCGGTGCTCGATCGCGGTTGGCGACTTTGCCATGGCCGGCCTGATGCGGTTCTCCCATGATCCGGTGCCGGCTGCACTTGCAGCCCTGGAAAACGGCGCCCCCGTCATCACCGATATCCGGATGGTGCAGATCGGCATCCAGAAGAAAGGGCACCGGAGCGAGGTGATCTGCGCCCTCGATTACGGCGCAGATCTCGCAAAGGAGCAGGGGATAACCCGGAGCTCGGCCGGATTCCTTGCCCTGAAAGACCGGTTGCCGGGGTCCATCGTGGTTATCGGGAACGCACCCTCGGCCCTCCTTGTCCTTTGTACGATGATACGTGAAGGGATTCGCCCGGCGGTTGTGATCGGGACACCGGTCGGATTCGTCAACGCTGCCGAGTCCAAGGAGATGCTCCGGACCGTTGATATTCCCTCCATCTCGAACGAAGGGACCCGGGGGGGAACCCCGGTAGCGGTTGCAGCGCTCAACGAGTGCATCACCCTCTTTGTTGAAGGCGCACGGGAATGAGAGATCCGGTCAGCGGCTTTGAATACCCGGAAGACTGGGTCAGGCGATGTACCGACCCGGAAAAATTACAGCTGGCTCGCGACGGTCTTGGAGTCCTGACATCGTCCGGAGCCGTCCTCCGTCGCGGGTATACCACCGGCACCACGGCAGCGGCAGTTGCAAAAGCTGCTGTCCTCTCGCTCAAGACGGACACGGAATCGGTCACGCTCACCCTTCCTTCGGGGATTCCGGTTCAGGTACCTGCAACCGGGAAAGCCGGCCTGGGTTCCGGGAAAAAATTTTCCGGGGATTACCTGTCCGATGTGACGGCGGGTCTTGAATTTGTTGCAAAAGCAGAACTGCAACCGGGGAGCATCACCATCCACTTTGGAGACGGCATCGGCCGGTTCTCCCGGGATACCCCGCGGTACCGGAAGGGAGCACCAGCCGTCAGTCCCCCGGCACTTACAGCCATCGTCCGGGCGGTGCAGGAAGCGCTTGACATCATACAGGAAACGGGTGTCTCGGTTACGATCTCCTC
>JBFYKS010000242.1:0-6121 GCA_041305785.1 Methanoregula sp.
GAGAAGGAGATGTCTTGACCTCCACATATTTTCTCATTCACGAACAGCATCATTCCCCGCTCCCCCGGTGCTCGTCCATCACGGAGCGCAGCACCTCGCGGCCCCGTCCCAAGGCAAACGCCCGCTGCTTTTCTGGGAGGTTCTTCCGAGTGATGAACGACTCGAACTCCTGCAGGTAATCGATCATCCGGATGTCCTGCTGGAGCGGGACGGGGGTGTCCTCGTCTTCGCTCTTCACCCGGATCTTGAGGTCGAGCAGGTTCTCTTTTACACCCGATAATTCTTTTGTGTCGATGCCCCTGCCGTGCTCGCGGGACATGCCGTCAAGCGTCACCTGCGCCATGGCGTAGAGCGGGAGGTTCTTCTGCGTGACGCGGGCAATAATCTCGCCCGTGATATCGCCCGGGTGCATCCCGGCGCACCGGATCGTGCCAAGGTCTGCCATCGGGGTCTTCGGGAGGTCAAGGTGTTTTACTTCGTGTGAGCCGGTATCCACGACAAGGCCGCCCTTATCGTCCCGGATCTCACCGTACGTGAGGAACTCCTGCGAGCCCGCGTACCAGGCATTGTCCGTGATCTGCACCTGCCGGTGATAGTGGCCAAGCGCGATATAGTCAAAGGTTTCCGAGAGGATTGTGCCATCCAGTTCGTGCTCGGCTACGGTTGCGAGGCGCTTGTCCTTGATCTGCGTTGCGAGCCCGTGGGTGACGAGGACGTTGTGGTGCGATGTACTCAATTCGATCTGATCGTATGCGGTGCGATAGTCTTCGACCCGGAGCATGTTGGGGATGAGGTGGAAGACGGTGTCCCCGAGTTCGACCTTCTCGTACCGGAACCGGTACGCGGCGTTTATGTCGGCTTTGTGGTACGTGAGGACTTCGAACGGGCTCGTGGTGTACCGCGTCTTGGTCATGCTGTGGTTGCCGGCGATGATTACCAGGGGGATGCCGGCGGTTTCGAGCCGGTTGAGTGCTTCGAGGACGGTGGTGTAGGCTTTTGTCTTCGGTTTCACCGTGTCGAAGAGGTCGCCCGCGTGTATCACGCAGTCCGGTCTGGCGTTGATGATATCGTTGATGCCTCTGAGGAAATTATCATAGATCTGTTTTTCCCGGAGGTTCATGCCGGTGTCCGGGTCGAGCCGGGAGAAGGCGGCGAGGCCCAGGTGTGTGTCGGCGATGTGGATGAGTTTCATTGGTTACTTTTTCTATGGATTTTTCCGGGATATAAGAGGGAGGGGGTGCGGGGGGAAAATGAGAATTATTCTCTTGTCAATTTCCTGAAGATTATCCCAATGATAAGGATACCGGCAATGGGGAAAAATGGCAGGCTCCCTGCAGTTGGCGTTGTTTTTGGGAGATTTTCTTTCGGCATATCGGGTCCTGGTTTAGCATCATCACTTTCCGGAATTTCAAAACCACCTTCAAGAACACCGAACTGCCCATCAGGATTCGTGATGACAACGTTATACAGTCCGGAAACTGGTTTCTGAGGCAGCCCGATAGTGCATGATGCTTCGTCCTGACCGGATATCGTAACGTTCGTTGCAAGGATGAAGCCGATATCGAAAATTTCCAGCGTATTTTTAGTGTCAGGATCCCCACCATAGTCAATTCCCGATGGAACTTGGGTGTGAATAACATACGCATAGTGTTCCGCGATGTCGAACGCTGCCCGTGGCCCTCTGAAATATGGCGATGGATCTCTGCTGTATTTGAGGGAGGGGTGAACCGGATTTGTGATGTCGATAATTTCGAGCCCGTTTTCGGTACCGACAAACAGGTAATTTCCGGAAATTTTCATCCCATAAGGATCACTATTGCCAGCTGTAGGAGCAGCGATCATCAGGGTTGTTACATGGGTCGGATTATGGGGATCTGATACGTCCAGTATTTCGATTGAATTGTCCTGATAATTCGCCACAAAAGCGTACTTGCCCTGAGTTATGGTGTGGAAAGGAGAGACCAGATGGGCCCCGCCAGTACCGTTCATCAGGTAACCCAGGTGGTCCGGCATCACCGGGTTGGCAATATCAAGGATCTCAATCGCATTTCTGTCTGAACTTGTTATATATGCCCGATTGCCTGCAACGTGGATGCTATTGGGATTAGCGAACCGGGCCCCGAAATCCCCGCTGCGGATTCTTGAGCGGAAGACCGGTTTTTGCCGGTCGGTAATATCAAAAACCTCGATCGTATTGGTGAGGATGCTGACGATATATGCGTGGTTTTGCGATACGCTAATACCGTATGCTGCATGCAGGATAGAATCGCTGGTATCGCTTGATATAAACCCGGCAGAAACAGGTTTTGCGGGATTGGAAATATCGATGATGTCAAGGGCATTTCCTCCAATAACATAGGCGTAAGGGCCTCCAATGGCCATATCGATGCCATTGGTCCGGGTAATCATTCTTGTCGTGTGAACCGGGTGGGCTGGATCTGAAATATTGATAATATCGAGATGGTTTTCCGGCCCAGTCACATAAGCATAATCTCCGGATATAATGAGTTTTGTTGGCCGGATAAGAAATGCCTCCGAGGATCCATCCGGAATACTACCTTTCAGAACCGGCGTGATATTGACCGGCGTCAGGACAATTTCCGCCCGGGGCTCAAAGCCCGAACCGCAGACTGTGAGTGTGATGTTTGCAGCACCGCCAGCTTCCGATGGTGTTACAGAAGAAATGACAGGAGCACCGGTAGCTGGCAAGACAAGGGTCCAGCAAAGGATGAAGGCGAGGATGAAAAATATCCCATGGGGATTCCTGTGAAACCGGCACGCATCCATTAAAAAAAATTAGTATATATGTTTAAATTCGTTTTGTTATTTATTCGGGCTGGCTTATGCCAGGGTGATGTGCGGGCACTTCGTACGGGCTCGTGGTGTACCGCGTCTTGGTCATGCTGTGGTTGCCGGCGATTATTACCAGGGGGATTATGGCGATTTCGAGCCGGTCGAGTGCTTCGAGGACGGTGGTGTAGGCTTTGGTCTTCGGTTTCACCGTGTCAAAGAGGTCGCCCGCGTGGACGACGCAGTCCGGTCTGGCGTTGATGATATCGTTGATGCCTCTGAGGAAATTATCGTAGATCTGTTTTTCCCGGAGGTTCATGCCGGTGTCCGGGTCGAGCCGGGAGAAGGCGGCGAGGCCCAGGTGCGTGTCGGCAATATGGATGAGTTTCATTGGTTACTTCCTCTATGGATTTTTCCGGGATATAAGGGGGAGGGGGATGGAGTGAAACTGTCTTGCTCCATTGGGCACTCTTGGGGATGTCCTGCCTTGTGACCAGCGACACATTAATAATCCTAATCGTGATTAGTACTAATTATGATTAGAGAGTTCATCGACCGCGATGAAGAGCGTGCCCTGCTCGAGCATGAATGGCACGATTCCGGGGGCCGGCTCATCATTCTTTACGGGCGGCGGCGGATCGGAAAGACCCGTCTCATCGATGAATTCATCCGGGACAAGCCCGGCATCCTCTATATTGCGGAGGACGCATCCCCGCACATCCAGATCGCCCAGCTCAAAGGCCGGTGCGCGGAGTATTTTGGCGATCCTCTTCTCGCTGAGCTGGATATCCGGACCTGGGACCAGCTTTTCACCTATCTTGCACAAAAACCACCCGAGAGGAGAACGTACCTGGTTATCGACGAGTTCACCTACCTGATCCGGAATGATCCCTCGGTCCTTTCCGCGCTCCAGAAAGCCTGGGACCGGAGTCTCACCGGATCGGACTGGTGCATCCTTCTCTCCGGCTCCATCCTCTCGCTCATGAGCGATCTTGCTCTCTCGTCCACGTCCCCGCTTTATGGCCGCAGGACGCGGGACCTGCTGCTCGGGCCGCTGCGGTTTTCCGATGCAAGGAAGTTTCTCCGCTTTCCGTTTGCAGACTCCCTGAAAGTATACCTGTCGATTGGCGGCGTGCCGGAGTACCTTCTCAAGGCCGGCGCCTACGAGGACTGCGACTCATTTTACACGCAGGAGTTTTTCAACCGGTACGGGTATTTCTACCACGAACCGTATTTTATCCTCTCGCAGGAGTTCCGCGAGCTCAAGGTGTACCAGTCCGTTCTCCACGCGATTGCACTGGGAAACACGGCACCGACCGCGATTGCGCAGTTCTGCGGTCTCGATACCCGTCACGTATACCCGTATCTTGAATCCATGATCCGGCTGGGGCTTGTGGAGAAGGAAGTGCCGCTCCTGGGAAATGCCCGTCAGGGGATTTACCGGATCCGGGACCGGGTCTTTGATTTCTGGTACGGCTATGTGTTCCCGCGCCGGCAGGAGATCGAGACCGGGCATCCCGGTTCCGGACTCCCGGACTTCAACCCGTACTTCGGCAGGAATTTCGAGGCGTTCGTGCGCGACGAGTACGCGGGAATCGTGTTCGCGGGATACCGGACCGGCCACTGGTGGTATAAGGAGGACGAGATCGATCTCGTGGCAGTCGACGACACTTCATCAACCGTTGTCTTTGGCGAGTGCAAATGGGGGGATCTCAGTCTCCAGCAGGCAAAAAAACTCCTCGCGGTTTTAAAAACAAAGTCGAAGCTCGTGCGTGCCGGGATGTACCGCCACCGGAAGTATGCGCTGTTCTCTGCTGGCACAGTTACCGGGAAGGAGCGGTTGCGGGATGAGGGGTACCTGGTTTTTGACAGTGCCGATCTCGATGGGTTATGAGGGCCTGTTCTCATCCCAACTACCTTTCCTACCATCGGGAACTTCGATCAACCAATCTGGATTGTGCACGCGGTGCGTACACAATCTGGCAGAGTTTGTGTAATAATTCATCCCCGGGCAGTTCCCGTTCATTTTCTGATAACCGCTGATTCCGGGCAAACCTCCGCAAACTTACAGCTCAAACACTCCCGCTGCGACGGCCGGGCCGGGAAGTCCCCGTACTCGTACGATGCATTCATCTCCGCAAATTCTTTCGGGATCATTTCCTGGAGCTCGAATAACTGCTCCCAGAAGAAGGAGTACGGTTTGACTTTACCGGTCTTCAAAAATACCAGTTCGGTGCGGATGTCATCGGCCCTCATCCGGTAATACTGCATGGCCCACAACACATACGCCTTCATCTGGAGCTCCGTCTCGTACTCGTCATCGTCCCGACCGGTCTTCCAGTCAGTGAGGACGAGCGTGCCATCCGGCATCTTTGTTGCAAAATCGACCTTGACCGTGACCCCGGTATCCCCGATGCTGAAATGATCGAAGGTCTCGTGCCGGAGGCATTCGCGGTCTGCGTAGTCCGGCCATTTCCAAAAGAACGTGTGCAGGCAGGTCTTGCCGTTCTCTTCGATGTAGTCAAAGAACGAATTCTGTATCTTTTCCCCGTTGTGGTATTCGGTGAAGGTTTCGCCGCCGATCCCCTTGTAGAGCGAGACTTTCTTAACAAACGCGGCTATTGCGGCATCCCGGTCCATCGGCTTCTTCTCGCAGTGGAGCTGGATCTGCTGGTCGATGATATCGTGGATGAGCGAGCCCTGGACCACGAACTTGGAGGTGAAATTCTTGAGATACCGGATCTTTTCCGGATCAACGACCCGACCGGTTTTGACATACGCGGCGATGTATTCGAAATAGTACTGGCGGGGGCACCGGTTCCATACGGTGTGACGGGTGAAGGACCAGGAGTTGATGGTGTGGAAGAAGGGGTCGAGATCGGGCATAGGATATCATCTGAACGGGGGTTTAAATATATCCGCAGGGTTGAAGTGAAAATATTCACCAGCTTTATCTGAATGTACCTAACATTTCTGAAGTCCCCGCCTTCCAACCCCCCCACCCCCATGCCAGGGGGGTCAAGGCAAAATAAAAAATCTTCAAGGGGGGGTTCCCCGCTAACCCCCCTCCATGGATTTGAGTAACGCCCCCTTTTTCGCATCGCCCCGCTTGGTACTTCGCGTGGAGTTACCGGCGTGAGCGTGGAATTGCGCAGGCTACCCGCACAACACGAGGGGGGGTCGACACCCCCGACGGGGAAAATCCCACCCCCTCCCCACTAACACCCCCCACTGAGATAGTGCAGATCCGGGTGGACACGCGGACCTGGATGATGTATCGGCGAAGGAGCACGGCAGAGGGACCATCTCTCCGACGTGAACACCCTTTTTT
>JBFYKS010000243.1:0-4932 GCA_041305785.1 Methanoregula sp.
ATAAGGATCGGCTGGCGGCACCTCCTCTCCGTTTTTGTCTGGATTGTCCTTCTCATTTGTATTGCCGGGTTTTTCAGCGGGATATACCAGCCGGACTTCTGGAGTTTTTGTATCTTTGGCATTTTTTTTGTTACATATCTCTATTCCGAATGGGCAGCCGCCCTCAAATAATACGGATGTCACAACGGAAAGGAAACGATCCGAAATTTCAGCACGGATACGAGAGAAAAATGATCCAGTTTTTTGTTTTTTTTCGGATGCTTATTACAAAAAAACAGAAATGAGCCCCCCGCCCCCCACAGCATATATCTCCCCCCGCCCCCAGAATATAATTAAATGAAGCCGGATCCCCTCCACAAAGCCCTTGCCGACGCCACCTTCCGGGCGTACCGCGAGGCCGCAATCCGCCTCCCGCCCGATGTACTGCGGGTGATTGAGAAGGCCGCCGCTGCCGAGACGAACCCGGTAGCCCGCGGGGAGTTTGCTAATATCCTGAAAAACATTGAGATCGCGGAGCGGCTCGGCGTCCCGATGTGCCAGGACACCGGTGTTCCGGTTGTGTACCTGACTGTCCCGCCCGATGTGCCGTTCTCGCAGAAACTCTATGATTCCGTGGCCGAAGGTATCTGCAGGGCAACAAAAGAAGTTCCGCTCCGGCCCAATGTAGTCAACCCGCTCACCCGGCACAACTCAAACGACAACACCGGCACGGGGATGCCGGCCATTCATGTCAGGCCCGGCGCGAAGTTCACCGTCACCGTTCTGCCCAAGGGTGCCGGTGCCGAGAACATGTCCCGCACCGCGATGCTCCTTCCCTCACAGGCGGACCAGATCGAAAAGTTCGTGGTCGAGACCGTGTACCTTGCCGGCTCCCGGCCCTGCCCGCCGCTCGTCATCGGGCTTGGCATCGGCAGCACGTTCGATGGCGCCGCTGCGCTTGCAAAGGAAGCGCTGCTCGAACCCATCGACATGATGACGGAGTACGAGCAGCAGATCCTTGCCGCGGTCAACCGGCTCGGGATCGGCGTGATGGGTCTTGGCGGGGACACGACCGCGCTTGCCGTGAAGGTGAAGACCGCCGGCTGCCACACCGCATCGCTGCCGGTTGCCGTCAACATCCAGTGCTGGGCGAACCGGCACGTGACCATCGAGGTGAAGCGATGACCGGTCCTGTCCGGCTCACGACCCCGCTGGGCGATGAGGTGCTCAGGCTCCGGGCCGGCGACCGCGTCGAGTTATCGGGCATCGTGTATACCGCACGGGACGAGGCGCACCTCCGGATGCAGAAGGACGGTATCCCGTTCGATCCAAAGGGCGCCGTCATCTACCACTGCGGCCCGGTCATCGGGAACGGCAGGGTCATCGCCGCCGGCCCGACCACCTCCGCCCGGATGAACGGGATGGAAGGGTTCCTGATCGACAAGGGCGTGCGGGGTCTCATTGGCAAAGGCGGTATGGGGGCGACCGTCCGAAACCAGCTGAAGGGAAAGGGCGTATACTTTGCCTTCACCGGCGGGTGCGCTGCGCTTGCCTCCTCGCACATGACCCTCAAAGGGGTCTTCTACGAGGACCTCGGGATGGCCGAAGCGGTCTGGGAAATCGAGCTTGACCGGCTCCCGCTCGTGGTCGGGATCGATAGTGCGGGAGGCGACATCTTCGATACCGCACGCAAGCAGGCCGAGGCAGAGTTTGGGAAATACCGGTAATCCCCGGTTGATCCAAAGAAGAGGTTTTTTGTAAATGTTGCCGTATAAGTACTACATCAGGACTGCCGACTCATGAAACTCGTAATTGACGAGAACCGGTGCAAAGGCTGCAACCTCTGCACAAAAGTCTGCCCGTATCATATCTTCCGGGAGGGCAAAAAGCTCAACCGCAAGGGGATAGCGGTGCCGGAACTGGACCGTCCCGAGCGCTGCACCAACTGCCGGCTCAGGAACCTCTACGGCAGGCAGCTCTGCGGGGTATGCCAGCTCACCTGCCCGGACCAGGCGATCCACTGGATTGATGAGGAACCCTACGAACCCCACAAGGTGGCGATCGAATATTGACGCGGACTGAATTCTGGCAGGGGAACACTGCCTGCGCCGAAGGGGCGCTTGCCGCCGGCTGCAACTTCTTTGGCGGCTACCCCATCACTCCCTCGACTGAAGTTGCCGAGCACATGGCAGCGAAGCTCCCAAAGAAGGACGGGGTCTTCATCCAGATGGAGGACGAGATCGCCTCCATGGCGTCCATCATCGGCGCTTCGTGGACCGGCGCCCGGGCCATGACCGCAACAAGCGGTCCCGGCTTCTCCTTGATGATGGAGAACATCGGGTTTGCCATCATGACCGAGACCCCCTGCGTGGTCGTCAACATCCAGCGGGGCGGCCCCTCCACTGGCCAGCCCACGATGTCGGCGCAGGGCGACATGATGCAGGCGCGTTTCGGTTCGCACGGCGATATCGCCATCATCGCGCTCTCGCCTGCAACCGTTCAGGAGATGTACGAGCTGACCGCGAAGGCCTTCAATCTCGCGGACAAGTACCGTGTTCCGGTCTTTGTCATGTCGGACGAGACCATCGGCCACATGCGGGAGAAGGTCATCATTCCCGACAAGGTCGAGCGGGTGGAGAGGAAACCGTTTGTTGCCGGCAGCCCGCCGTTCAGGGCAACTGATCCCGATCTCATCCCCGGGTTCCCATTATTCGGGACCGGTCAGCACGTCCACGTCACCGGCCTCACGCACGATGAGCGGGGCTACCCCTGCGCAACTAACCCGGGCCTGCACATGGCGCTTGTCAAGCGTCTCGTGGACAAGATCGAGAACGCCCGGGACGAGATGGCGGATTATGAGGTCATCAACCCGGACGCCGAACAGGTCTTTGTTGCCTACGGCGCACCGGTCCGCACGGTCTTACAGGTGATGCACGACAGAAAGGATCCAAATATCGGGTTCCTCCGGATCCGTACCGTCTGGCCGTTCCCGGAAAAAGCCCTCGCAAAGTTCAAGAACGCGAAGCGTTTCCTCCTCCCCGAGATGAACCTTGGCCAGATCGCCCGCGAGATCGAGCGGCACACCTGCGTCCCCGTGAAGTGTATCCCTAAACTCGGCGGGGAACTTCACACGCCCTCCGAGCTTGTCGCCGCGCTGGAGGCGCAACCATGAGTTTCGAGGACTGGTACCGGGCGGACCGGCTCCCCCACATCTTCTGCGCCGGCTGCGGGAACGGGACGATCATCAACTGCACGCTTGCTGCCGTAGAACAGATGAACTGGAAGCGTGAGGAGACGGTCTTTGTCTCCGGCATCGGCTGCTCCTCGCGTGCCCCGGGATATATCCTCACCGACTCGCTCCACACCACCCACGGGCGGGCCATCGCGTTTGCCACCGGTGTCAAGATGGCAAACCCGGACCTGCATGTGGTCGTTTTCACGGGAGATGGCGACCTTGCGGCAATCGGCGGGAACCACTTCATCCACGGATGCCGGCGCAACATTGATCTCACGGTGGTCTGCATGAACAACCAGATCTACGGCATGACCGGGGGGCAGGGCAGCCCGACAACACCAAAAGGAGCCCTCTCTACCACAACCCCCTACGGGTGCGCAGAGACGCCCTTTGATCTCTGCGACCTTGCCATCGCCGCGGGGGCGAATTATGTCTCGCGCTGGACTTCCTACCATGTAAAAGAACTTGAGAAGGCGGTGAAAGTGGGTCTCGAGACGCCCGGCTTCTCCTTCATCGAGGCGCTCGTCCAGTGTCCCACTGCGTTTGGGCGCCGGAACAAGTTCCGGCAGGTGGCTGACCATATTGAGTTCTTAAAGACCCATTCGCTCCTGCGGGCAAAGCGCGACCGGCTCCTTGAGAAGGGTGAGCCTGTTCCGGAGGACATGTTCGTTGTCGGGGAACTCATGCGCCGGAACCGGCCGGCCATGGGGGTGAAACCATGAGAAAGGAGGTCAGGTTCTCGGGTTTTGGCGGGCAGGGGATCATCCTCTCGGCCGTCATCCTCGGCCGTGCGGCCGTCATGTACGACAACAAGTTCGCGGTCCAGACGCAGGTGTACGGGCCCGAAGCCCGGGGCGGGGCGTCGATGAGCCAGGTGGTCATCGATGACGACCAGATCCTGTACCCCAAGGTATCGGTCCCGGACATCTACGTCATCATGTCGCAGGAGGGCTTTGAGAAGTACGGCGCAACCGCACAGGAATCCGCGGTCATGCTCGTTGACACAACCCTCGTCCATTCCCGGCCAACGTGCCGGTGCATCGAGATCCCCGCAACCCGGGAGGCGAAGCAGACCTTAAAGCGGGACATCGTCGCCAACATCGTGATGCTCGGGGCGCTCGTTGCCGCTACGCACGTTGTGAGTGAAGAATCGTTAAAGAAAGCCATCCTCGACTCCGTGCCGAAAGGGACCGAGGACCTGAACTTAAAAGCCATGCAGCTCGGCCTTGAGCTGGGGAAGCAACCATGAAACTCCGTGAATACGAGGCAAAGAACGTACTGAAAGCGGCAGGGATCCCCATCCCTGCCGGGTTCCTGATCCGATCGGCTGACGAACTCACCCCCCACCTTGGCTCGCTCGGCGACGCGTTCGTCCTGAAAGCCCAGGTGGACGTTGGCGGAAGGGGCAAGGCAGGCGGTATCCTGATGGCCGATAAGGCGACCGGGACAAAGGTCGCTGCTGAGCTCTTCGCAAAGGAGATCAAGGGGCTGCCCGTTAAGGAGATCCTCGCCGAGCAGAAACTCGATATCCGGCACGAGTATTACCTCTCGATCACGGTCGACCGTTCAAGCAGGCAGCCGCTCATCCTCTTCACGGAGGCAGGCGGGGTGGAGATCGAGATCACCGCACGGGAGCACCCGGAGCTTATCAAAAAAGTGGTTGCAAACCCGCTGATGAAGGATCTCCCGCCGTTCATGATCCGGGAACTGATCGGGAC